>DASYGC010000461.1:0-5240 GCA_036000225.1 Ktedonobacterales bacterium
CATCGGGCGCAGTTCGAAGATGAACTTGCGAGTGTCCTGCAGGGTTGAATTGACCTGTCCCTTGAGATTGCCCAGCTCGCTTTGCGCTCGCTTGGGATCTGACTGAAACAGCTTCTCACAAATTTCCGCGGTCAGCACCACATTCGCCAGCGACTGCGCTGGACCATCATGCAGTCGTTGGGCTACACGCTGGCGTACTTCCTCCTGGGCCTGGATCACGCGCGCCAGGGGACTCATCGTCTCAACCGCCCCAGATACCGATCGGCCAGGTGCGGGGGGCAAGACCGGCGCCTGCCAGCTCGCTTGCGTCTCGGCCAGCGATGAAACCACATCGATCGCGCGCTTGAGAAAGCGCTGATAGCGGTCGAAGGCCTTTTCTTTGGCCTGGAGCTGGTCACGCTGTTCGGATATCATGAACGCGCGCATGTCCGCTTCTGAGGATGCCAGATAGGAGGCGCGAATCTCCTGGCGTGAGAAGGTCTCGATCTTCTCTTCCATTTCGCGTGTCTTCGCGTTCGCCAGGATTTTGCGCTGACTCAACTTCTCCAGCTCTGACGACGATTGCTTGATGAGCATGCGAATCTCGTCGAGCTCGCGCCCGATCTGCTCGTACTCATGCTTGCTCGCCGTCAACAGTTGCGCGCTGGCCGCCAGCATGTCGCTGGGTGCGCCGGAAGATCCAGGCCCACCCGAAGGGCCGGAACCCGGAATCATGGGTGCCCAGTTGCCCGTTGTGGCGAATGGATCAGTCCCCGGGCCCGCCGGCAACACCGGCATGCCCCAGGTGGGGTCCGCACCGGTGGGTCCGCTCGAGCCCGCGCGTTGGGGCAAGTGCCCCGACGCCACTCGATCAGGGTAAGGTTCCCCAAAGCCATTTCCAGGTGGCAGCCGCGAGGTATTATTGTAGTCGGACGACACGGACTGCTCCTTTGCGGCGCCTGCCGCGGCGCCCGAAGAGGCGGCACCGGCAGCACAGGCAGCACGATTACAGGCGACGCGTATGGCGAGAATGAACGCCTCACCACGAGATGCGTGCGCGGCTACGCTAATCATAACGCCGGCAGCGTCCCCAGGCAAGCGTACACCATCGCTTCAATCATCAATCATCGCTCATCTTGATCCAGCCATGCTTGAGGGCGTGCACGACCGCCGCCGTGCGATCATTCACCGAAAGCTTTTTCAGAATCGAGGTGATGTGGTTCTTGACGGTCTGATCGCTGATCTTCAAGGATTTAGCGATCTCCTTGTTGCTGTTGCCCCGCGCGATGTAGTCCAGGATCTCAATCTCCCGATTCGACAAGGGGGTGTAGAGTGGCGCGACTTCAGGAGGCTCCTCCGCGGTCATCTCGCGGAAGGTGCGCAGCACACGACTGGCCACGGTCGGGCGTGAGAGGACATTATCGTTGATAATATACGTGCCGCGGCTCACCTGGCGTACGGCTTCCACGAGTTGTTCCGCCGCCAGATTCTTGAGGAGATAGGCCGCCGCGCCCAACTTCATTGACTGAAAGAGCTGTTCCTCATCCTCGAAGGCCGTCAGCATGATGATGGCGACCCGCGGCGACCAATGGCGCAATTGGCGCGCCAGTTCCAACGAGTCGTTGGTCGAGAGTAGCGCGTCGATCAGGACAACATCGGGCGCGCTATTGCGCGCCAGGTCGAGGCCGGTCTTGCTATCTGAGGCTTCACAGACAACACTGCAATCTCCCGCGGACTCCAGCGCGCAACGGCACCCCTGGCGAAACAGGGGATGCTCGTCGATCAGCATCACCTTGATCGTTTCCATGTCTGGTCTCCCCATGGCAAGCCGGGCACGACGATCCGGCGTCCGATTTTTCATTACAGCGGATTGGACTCTCACAGTATACATGCCCCGACAATGCATGGCGCGGTGAAGTGCTACAAGTGGCAAGGCGCCGGCCACACGGCCGGCGCCCCGGTGGCGCGCCCAGGTTTTCCCCGACGCATAGCAGCGAGTATGGCACCATGTACCATTCGCGACCGCTGGTGGCTTAGGCGCCGTATCCGCGGAGCATCTCGTGGATCTCGCGCGCCAGCGCCAGCGCCTCGTCGAACGGCCGCTGCCACACATTGCGCCCGAAGATGACGCCGGTGGCACCGCTCTCCATTGAGATGCGCGCCTTGGCCATCACATCGTCCTCACCCTGCTTCTCCCCGCCACTGAAGAGCACGAGCGCCCGGCCGGCTGACTCAACCACCTGGCGCACCATCTCCTCATGGGTGAATTCGCGACTCTTGTAGGGCTCGGGCGAGCTCGCATCCTTCGCGGAGCGTGCTTTGGGCACATTGACCTTGACGATATCGGCCCCCAGCTCGTTGGCGACGCGAGCGGCGTAGTCTATGGCATAAAAGCTCTCCTTGCCACCCTTCGCCTCGATCGCGTCGCCGCGCGGATAGGCCCACACGATGATGGGCATCTCGTAGCGGTTGGCCTCCTCGCGCACCTTACGAAACTGCGTGAAATCCTCAGCCTGCATGCCAGACCCCACATAGAGCGTGTAGCCAACGGCATCGGCGCCCAGCCGCACGGCATCCTCCACGCTGGCAATACATGGCGAGATTGGCGCGTTGTCCGCTGGAATCTCGGTCTTGCCATTCAGCTTGAGCACCAGTGGCACCTCGCCAGCGTACCGGTTCATGTATTTCTCGGCGATACCGATCTGGAAGACGATGCCTGAGAAATGGCCTTCTTTGGCGAGGCGCAACTCAAAATCAGGATCTTTGGCGGGGGGATTGGGGAAAAAGTCGCGTGGGCCATGTTCGAGCCCCTGATCGATAGGCAGGAACATCAGCGTGCCGTTGGCAGGTCCATACTTGTACATCAGCCGGTGCAATCGCGTTCGTTTGCCAGTACTCAGGTCGAGATCAGCCAGTGTCGGTCGCTTGACGCGGGTCAGAGCCATGAGCAAAACACCTCCTCGTGTTGGCGGATTGCGGCGCGGGGCCACGTAGGCACCGCGCACGGCATCGCGCGATATGATGCGCCCGTGGCGACGTTGCCCATGTGACAAACGCCGCTCGGAACCCGTTCCCCCGGCGCATCTCCGCCACAACCAAACAGGCGAACACTCACCATCGAGCGGCGTCCGGTTCACGCGGTGCGTCGCGGCATGCACCGCGGGCATCGCGTCTGTGGCGGGCCCGCGAGCCGTGGCTGCGCCAGTCACGACACAGTATAGCACGCGCGCCGTTGCCGTGGCGCGCTCCCGACGCCTGCTGGCAGCGCGCAAAATTGCGCGCCAGGCGGCATGGGAGTCTGATCGTGCAGCCCACTCGCGACGCTCCGACTCTCACGCGGCTCAGGCGCCGCCGATACCGGCGACCTGCGCGGCAAGCAATGCGGCCAGCAGCGCGACCAGCGCGCCACCGATCAGCACCAGTCGCACGGTCCTGCTGGTGGGCCGGCGCATCGGCAGCGGCGGAACCCACCCCGACGAGGTTGTCGTGGGCCGCTGGTCATGGCGGCGGCGCAGCAGCCAGAAGCCGAGGCCACCAACAATGACCAGGATGAGCACAGTGGTGCCGCCCACGCCCATCGCACGTAGCACGCGACCCAGCAATGGCAGGTTGTGCCCCAGCACGAAGCCTAATGTGCCATAGATGCTCGCCCACACGATCCCGCCGAGGGCGTTCCAGAAGAGAAACGTCTGCCAGCGCATCCGGCTGGCACCCGCCAGAAACGCGGTCCACAAGCGCAGCAGCGTGACAAACCGGCCGAAGAAGACGGTCTTGTTGCCATGCTGTTCGAAGTAGCGTTGGGCCGTCTGCCAGTGGACCTCGTTCAGATGCAGCAGGCGTAGGATGCGCTGTATGAGGGAGTAGCCCCCGTAATAGCCAGCGAGATAGCCGAGATTATCGCCCATGATCGCCCCTGCCGCGGCGGCGATGATGACCAGGACGAGATTGAGCGGCCCACCGGTGCCGGCATAGACCGCCGCGGCAAGCAGCGTCGTCTCGCCCGGAAATGGAACGCCCAGGCTCTCCAGACCAACAGCCATGAACACCAGCAGATATCCATACATGTGGATTGCCTGCTGGATCCATACCGGAATTGCCATGCGTACGTCCCGCTCCCACTCTCTCGTCACCGCGCGCTATACGCTCGCAATGCGTACGAGAGTGAACACATCTTCGTGGTACATCACGGTGTTACTTCAGGAAGATGCAACGATTCCGCGACCGCGATCAGACACGCTCCAACCGCCGCAGCGTAGCGTTGATCGAAACCTTCAAACTTTCGATAACACCCTGTCCCTTCACCGCGACGGCCTCGAAGCTGGGACTGCGAAACGGATTGAGATACTGTTCGAGCACCGGAATCGGCAAAATACCGGGGAGGTCGCGCTTGTTCCACTGCAGCACGAGCGGGAATTCTCCTGGGCGCTTGCCCATTCGGCCGAGTTGGTCCGTCAGTTCGCGCAAGCTCTCGATGTTTTCCTGCAATTTGCTGGCCTGCGAATCGGCCACAAAGACCACGCAGTCCGCTCCTTTGAGGACGGAAATGCGCGTCTGCTGATAGAGTACCTGGCCGGGTACGGTGTAGAGCTGGAAACGGATGTTGAACCCGTGCACGCGTCCCACATCGAGCGGCAATAGGTCGAAGTAGAGCGTGCGTTCGGTTTCGGTGTCGATGGACACCATCGCGCCAACATCACGAGGATTGACCGATTTATGAATGAAGTGCAAATTCGTCGTCTTGCCACACAGGCCGATGCCGTAGTAGACGATCTTGCAGTTGATTTCGCGTTTGGCCATGTTGATGAGCGACATAGTGGCTCCTGATACACCGAGCCTGGCGGGCGCATGTGGTCGTACGCGCAGCCGCCTGGCAGCTCCGCTCCGCATGGCGGACGACGGCGCGACATCATTCAGCTTCGCTATTGTATATCACACTCGCTAGTGCTTACGTTGAGGTAGCTCGCGCGGCACTCCGCCCGCAAGATATGCCGTGGGGAACCATACGCCGGTTGGCGGCGTCAGACGGAGGGGCGGCGATGGCGCGCGCGGCCCGTCACAGGGTCGGCTGGCACCAGGTTGGTCCCTCGTTGAACTCAGTGAACGCGTCATAGCAGGAAGGAAGCATCGCGATGAGCGCAGCGCAGCCAATCGAACCTACGCCGGTGACGACGCCTGGCGCGCCGGTATTTCCCGGGGTGCCTGTCAGCACCTCCACGCCGCCAGAGCGGCGTGGCCTAATTCTCATCCTCACCGCGGCAGAA
>DASYGC010000462.1:0-10685 GCA_036000225.1 Ktedonobacterales bacterium
CGATCTTCAGCGGCAATGTCGTCGAGATGTGTCCGGTCGGCGCGCTGACGGCCAAGAGCTTCCGTTTCATGGGGCGACCCTGGGAACTGAAGCGCACCCCCAGTGTCTGTGGCAACTGCGCGGTGGGCTGCAATGTGCTGGTGGATGTGCGCGTAGACAAGGTACAGCGTCAGTATTCGCGCACCAACGACGACATTGACGACGGCTGGCTCTGCGACCGGGGACGCTGGGACCTGGCCGCCTTCAACAGCCCCGAGCGGCTGCGCACGCCGCTGGTGCGGCGCGGCGGGCAACTGCAACCGACCACCTGGGATGATGCGCTCACGCTGGTGGGCCAGCGGCTGGCTGAGATTGCCCGGCACTCTGGTCCACAGGCGGTGGGTGGCATCGGCTCGACGCATACCACCAACGAAGAGGCCTACCTCTTTCAGAAACTGCTGCGTACGGGCATTGGCACCAACAACGTCGATCACTGGCACGGCAGCTTCCCCGACCAGCGCGATGGCGATCTGCCCTGGGTATGGACAGGATCCATCGCCGGACTGGATCGCGCGTCGCATATCGTGCTGCTGGGCGCCGACCCATACGAGCGCCAGCCGATCGTTGATCTGCGCATCCGCAAAGCGATCCGCGCGGGTGCGCAGTTGATCGTGGTGACGTCCGAGCCGCTGCGGCTCGACCGTCTGGCCACCAGTGTGATCCGCTATCAGCCGGGGCAGACAGGCATTGTCGCCCGCGCCCTGCGCGCGCTGATCGCCAGCGAACCTCACCCCCTACCCCCTCTCCTACGAGGCGAGGGGGGGCCAGAGGCGTTCTCCGCCCTGCCCCCGGACGCGGGGGGGCCAGAGGGGGATGCCGCGGCGCTGGCGGGGCAGGCGGGGGTGGAGTTGGAGGCGCTACGCGCGCTGGTGCGCACGTTGGTGGGCGCGCGCGCCGCGACGCTGCTCTACGATGAGCGGGCCACGCGCGAGCCGAGCGGGGCGAATCTGGCTGCCGATGCGCTGGCGGTGGCGCTGCTGACTGGCAATTTTGGTCAGCCGGGCGCGGGCGCTGGTCCGCTGCTGGGGGCGGTCAACTCGTTGGGCGCGCGCGATATGGGTCTGCTACCCGACCTGCTGCCCGGCTACGTGGGCGTGGGCGACGAGGCGGGGCGTGGTCGCCTGGCGCGGGAGTGGGGTGGCGCGGAACCACCCGCTATGCCGGGCCTGGGCTACGCCGCGATGCTGGCGGGCGGGGTGAAGGCGCTCTACGTGATGGGTGCCGACCCGGCGCACCATGTTGACCCCGCGGCGCTGGAGCATTTCGACTTCCTCGTGGTGCAGGATCTCTTTCTGACGGAGACCGCACAGCGCGCCGATGTGGTGCTGCCGGCGGTCGCCTACGCCGAGAAGGATGGCTCGTTCACCAACACCGAGCGCTGTGTGCAGGCGGTGCGCCGTGCCATGATTCCGCTGCCTGGCGCCCGCGCTGATTGGGAGATCCTGGGCGGGGTGGCGCGTGCCCTTGGTCTGCGCTGGAGCTATCGCGGGCCAAGCGATGTGCTGGCCGAGATCGGGCGGGTGGTGCCGATCTACGCCGGCCTCACCCGGCGCGCACTGGGCGCGCGTGGCCTGCGCTGGCCCATCATGTTGGCTCAAGACGAAGATGGGGCGATCCGTCTGGCCGGCAGCGACCATCTGACGTGGGACATGCTCCAACAGGGGGTGTCCAACTCCCCGCCCCTCGCCACGGGAGACGCGGCGCCGGCTGGCTCCCCTCCCCTCGCAGGGGAGGGGCAGGGGGAGAGGTCATGAGCGTGCTTGCCTGGCAGGTGATTGCGGCGGTGGTCAAGGGCGGCGTCGCCATCTTCGGCCTGCTGACGGTCTTTGCCTATATGACCCTGATCGAACGCCGCGTGGTGGCGCGCATGCAGTCGCGCCTGGGACCCAATCGCGCGGGGCCGTTCGGGCTGTTTCAGCCGCTGGCCGACGCGATCAAGATGGCCTTCAAGGAGCAGATCATTCCGACGCGCGCGCGCCTGCTGGCGTATCTGGTGGCGCCGAGCGTCTCGATCTTCGTGGCGCTGGTGGCGTTTGCCGTGGTGCCGCTGGGCGATGCCACCACCTGGGGCACCGGGCCGATCGCCCGCGCCTGGGCGCCGTTTGTGGGCAGCGTCAATGTCGGTCTGCTCTACATCCTCGCGATTTCATCGCTGGCGGTCTATGGCATCGTGCTGGGCGGCTGGTCGTCGGGCAACCGTTACTCGCTGCTGGGCGCGCTACGCTCCGCGGCGCAGATGGTGTCGTACGAGGTGAGCATCGCCCTCTCGCTGGCCGGCGCGGTGATGTTCGCCGGCACGCTGGATCTGCTGGGCATCGTGCATGCCCAGGTGACGCAACATATCTGGTTCATCCTGGCGCAGCCGCTGGGCTTCTTGCTGTATGGCATCGCGGCGGTGGCCGAGGTCAACCGCGCGCCGTTCGATCTGCCCGAGGCCGAGCAGGAGTTGGTCGCCGGCTATCTGACGGAGTTCAGCGGTCTGCGCTGGAGCCTGTTTCAGATGGCCGAGTACGTCAATATGGTGACAGTCAGTTCGCTGGCCGTGACACTCTACTTCGGCGGCTGGACCCTAGGTGCGCTGGACGGCGTGCCCGGCGTTCCGTTCATCTGGTACGTCATCAAGGTGGCTGCCTGCCTGTTCGTCTTCATCTGGCTGCGTGCCACGCTGCCGCGTATTCGCTACGACAAGCTGATGCGCTTTGGCTGGCAGACGCTGCTTCCGCTTTCGGTGCTCAACCTGGTGGCCACCAGCATCATCGTGACGCTGGCGCCGCCAAATTATCAGTGGCTGATCAGCCTGGGATTCAGTCTGGTGGTGCTCGGGATCTTCGCGTTGATCTACATGCGCCGGAGCCGTCGGGCCGGCGCCAGGCAACACGTGATGGAGGTGGGGATGGCGATGCCTGGCTCGGTGCGCCTGGTGCACGGCTATGAGGTTGCCGTTGCGACCGTTGGCACCGCCGCGAGCGGCGCTGGTGGCGCGAGTTCTAGTGGCGGCGCGCCGCCGGACCTGCCGGCGGGCGCGGAAGGCACCGCGCGGCGCTGAACGCTGATGCGTCTGGCGCGCACCGGCAGGTCATCACCAAATACCGCCGTGCGTCCTATCCATGATAGCGATGGGGCTATCGCTCCTGATTCTGGTTCCGTAGTGACGACGCTCCGCTACGGGTGTGTGCTCTAGCCTCGTGATCTATTTCAGCGTACGGATGTGCGTTCCGATCCTGCCTTATCCCGTAGCGGCGTCCGGCAGATGCCTCCCGCTCAGAGGAGCAACAACACCATGGCGATGGATATCTTGAAGGGCCTGGGCACCACGCTCAAACAGGTGGGGCAGAAGCCGACCACGGTCTCCTACCCCGAGCAGAAGCGCGACCTGCCGCGGCGCTTCCGTGGCCGCCATGTGCTCCACCGCTACGACAATGGGCTGGAGCGCTGTGTGGGCTGCTTCCTGTGCGCGGGAGCCTGCCCGGCGGATGCCATCTACATCGAGGCCGAGGAGAACACCGAGGAGCAGCGGGTCTCGCCGGGCGAGCGTTACGCGCGGGTCTTCGATGTGAACCTGCTGCGCTGCATCTTCTGCGGCTACTGCGAGCAGGCCTGCCCCACTGGGGCCATCACGCTGGAGAACATCTACGAGATGGCGAGCTTTCGGCCCGAGGATCTCGTCTATCATAAAGAGGACCTGCTCGAAGCCGCTGGCGAGGCCACGCGCGGCTCGCTTCAGGATTGGACGCCACCGCCGCCCGAACAGACCGCGACGCCGGTGCCCGCGCGCGAAGGCTCGTTCGACGGCCTGGAGGCCTCAGCCGCCGCCGTCGGCCAGGGCGACCTGCCCGCGCGTACCGACGTGCTGATCGGCCAGGACACCGGCATCGAGGATGTCGAGGCCGCGCTCAAGGTCGGCGCGGTGATCGAGGGGCTCCCCACACAACAGGCACTGGACGCACTCCATATGGCGGCGCGACCCAGCGAGGAGGAGTAGGCGCGTATGCTGGGAAATCAGATCGCCTTCTACGTGCTCGCGGTGGTCGCGCTGGCTTCCGCACTGGGTGTGGTGCTCTTCCGCAACGCCGTCTACTGCATGCTGAGCCTGATCGTCAACCTGCTGAGCCTGGCGTTCTTCTTCCTGCTGCTGGAGGCGATCTTCATCGCCACCATCCAGGTGCTGATCTATGCCGGCGCGGTGATGGTGCTCTTCCTGTTCGTCGTCACCATGCTCGCGCCTGAAACCAGCGCGCTCGAGACACGGACGCGGCTGCGCTGGCAGTGGGCGGCGGGCGGCGGGCTGGGGGTGATTCTGGCGGGCGCGCTGATCTTCGCGCTGGTCAACGGCTCACTGAGCGCGGATGCCCACGCCGCCGGGCTGAACGGCCTGGCCGAACAGCTCGCGCTACCGGGCAGTGGCAACATCGAAACCTTCGGCCAGGCGTTGTTCCACGGCTTCAGCCTACCGTTCGAGATCACCAGCGCGCTGCTGGTGGTCGCCGTGCTGGGCGCGGTGGTGCTGGGCCGGCGCGCCAGCCGGAGCTAAGCGAAGCGAGAGGAGCGACCCCCATGACGGCCAACGGCTTTCTGATCGTCAGCGCGCTGCTCTTCACGATCGGCGTGGTGGGCGTGCTGGTGCGCCGCAATCCGCTGGTCATCTTCATGTCCATCGAGCTGATGCTCAACGCCGTGAACCTGACCTTCATGACCTTCGCGCACTTCCTCAACTCGGTGGATGGCTGGATGTTCGTCTTCCTCGTGCTGACGGTGGCCGCGGCAGAGGTGGTGGTGGGGCTGGCGATCATCGTGTCAATCTTTCGCTCGCGGCGCGAGATTGACGTGGACGAGTTGAATACGTTGAAGGGGTAGCCCACTAGCATGACAGGTCACCCATAATGCTCAACCTCACACCGTGGATGCTGCTGGCGCCGCTGGCGGGCTTCGTCGTGCTGGGTCTGGCGGGGCGCTGGCTGCCGCGCCCGCTCATCGCCGCGATCGGCTGCGGCGCGATCCTGGTGGCTTTCGTGCTGGCGGTGGTCAACTTCTTCGCGCTGCTGAGCATGCCCACGGCTGACCGCTCCAGCGATCTCACCGTATGGCATTGGGTCACTTCGGGTACGCTCTCCATCGAGTTCGGCGTGCTCTACGATCAGCTCGCCGGTGTCATGTTGCTGGTGGTGACGGGCGTCGGCTTCCTGATCCACGTCTACTCCATCGGTTACATGGCCGGCGATCCGGGCTACTGGCGCTTCTTCGCCTTCCTCAATTTCTTTATCTTCACCATGACGCTGCTGGTGACCGCCGATAGCTTCCTCTTCCTGCTGGTCGGCTGGGCGGGGGTGGGCCTGGCGTCGTTCCTGCTGATCGGCTTCTGGTACACGCGTCCGGCGGCGGTGGCCGCCGCGAAGAAGGCCTTTGTCGTCAACGTCATCGGCGACTTCGGCCTGATGCTGGCCATCTTCCTGCTCTTCAATCACTTTGGCACGCTGGCCTACCAGCGCATTCTTGCTCTGCCCACCTATTGCGGCGCATTCTTCTGTCCAGCTCCTCCATCTGCTGGGCTCTCCGTGTCGTTTGCGCTCAACGGTCCCGAGATCATCGCCATCACGCTGCTGCTCTTCGTGGCGGCGGCCGCCAAATCGGCGCAGTTCCCGCTGCATGTCTGGCTGCCCGACGCCATGGAAGGCCCTACGCCGGTTAGCGCGCTGATCCACGCCGCCACCATGGTGACGGCCGGCGTCTATCTGGTGGCGCGCGCGGCGCCGCTCTTCAACCAGGCGCCCACCTCGCTGGCCGTCGTCGCGGGCATCGGCGGCTTCACCGCCATCTTCGCCGCCACCATCGCCTGCGTGCAGACCGATATCAAGCGCATTCTGGCGTACTCCACCATGAGCCAGTTGGGCTATATGTTCCTGGCCGAGGGCGCGGGCGGCTACACCGCCGGCATTTTCCACCTGACCACGCACGCCTACTTCAAGGCGCTGCTCTTCATGGCCGCTGGTGGCGTGATCCATGCGCTGGGCGGCGAGCAGGACCTGCGCCAGATGGGCGGCCTGCGCCAGAAGCTGCCGCTCACCTTCTGGACCTTCGTGGCCGGTGGGCTGGCGCTGGCAGCCATCGTGCCCTTCGCCGGCTTCTGGAGCAAAGACGGCGTGCTCAGCGCCGTCTGGCAGCGCGCGCTGAACGATCCGGCCGGTGGCGCGGGCTGGTACGCACTCTACGCCGTGGGCCTGGTCACGGCGCTGCTCACCGGGTTCTACATCTTCCGTCTGATCTTCGGCGTCTTTCTCGGCAGCTACCGTGGCGCCGCCATCGCGCCTGCCCATGGCGGCGCCCCCGCTGGCCGGACCGCACGCGGCACGGCGCAGTCTGCAATCGCCGCCGCTACAGCCGCCTCTGGCCCCTCCGCGCCGGTGGGCAGGGGGGGCAGTTCCCTGGCCGGTGTGCACGAGGTCGGCCTGGCGATGGGTATCCCCATGGTGATCCTGGCGCTGCTCGCGCTGATTGGCGGCTTCGATGGCGTGCCCGGCCACGATGCGCTGGGCGCGTTGCTCGCGCCGGTGATCGGCAATTCGGTTGGGCTGGCGGCCGGCTCTGGCCTGTTCTGGCTCTCGCTGGGCCTGGGTCTGCTGGCCGCGCTGCTGGGCATCGCCATCGCGTGGGCGCGCTTTGGTCGCGGCCAGCGGCGCAGCTTCGCGCCTAGCCCCAACCCGCTCTACCAGCTGCTGGCGCGCAAATACTTCATTGACGAGATCTATGATTGGGTGCTGGTGCGCCCGATCCTCTGGCTGGGCCGCGCCACCACCACCGCACTGGAGGGCCTGACGCTGGATGGCGGCGGGCGCGGACTGGGCAAGCTCACCGGACGCGTCAGCGGCGGCCTGCGCGCGCTGCAGACGGGCTACGTGCGCAACTACGCGCTGGGCATACTGCTCGGCGCGGTGGTAATTCTGGTCTATTTCCTGGCCGTTGGCCGCCTATGATCCATCGCGGCGTACGCATGCACGGTCTGGCGTTTGTTGCGGTCGTCGTGGCGCACGGGGGTGCGCTCGGCGTTTGGTTATCTCGTAGTGGCGCACGGGTGTGCGCTCTGGCCTCGTTATCTGTAGGGGGTTTACGGGTCATGGGTGACCGGTCATTAGGTAAACCCCCCGCATCCTGATGATGCGTTCGTGTGATCGGTGTATGCCCCGGTGGAGAGGTGAGATGACACAGTTCCCGGTCCTTTCGGTGATCGTGTTCCTGCCGCTGCTCGGCGGCCTGGGCGCGACGCTGCTGCCGCGCATGGCCGCCTGGGGCTGGGCGCTGGCCTGCGCGCTCGCCGATCTGGGGCTGGTCATCTGGCTGGCCACCCAGTTCGATCCGGCGTCCGCCGGACTGCAATTCGCCGAAGCGCAGCCCTGGATTCAAGGTTTTGGCATCAGCTACGCCCTCGGCGTGGATGGCATCAACCTCTGGCTGATCGGCCTCAACGCATTGCTCACGGTGGTGGCCATCGGCGCCTCGTGGCGCCTGGTGCGCGCGACCAATCACCCACGCCAGTACCTGCTCTTCATGCTGGTGCTCGCCACCGGCATGCAGGGCGTCTTCCTGGCCACCAACTTGTTCCTGTTCTATGTCTTCTGGGAGTTGATGCTCGTGCCGGCCTATCTGCTGGTGGGCATGTTCGGCGGCCCACGCCGCACCTATGCCGCCATCAAGTTCGTGCTCTACACCGCCATCGGCTCGCTGCTGATGCTGGTGGGCATCATCGCCACCGGCGCCGTCGTCAGCGCCGCCACGCACCAACCCTTCACACTGGACTACGCCGCGCTGCTCTTTGGCGGCGTCCCGGCGGATGCGCAGATCTGGCTCTTCCTGGCGTTCTTCGCCGCGTTCGCCGTCAAGGCGGGCCTTTTCCCGCTGCACAGCTGGGCGCCCGATGCCTACGCCGAGGCGCCGATACCCGCGCTGGTGCTGATCGCGGGGGTGATGGCCAAGACGGGGGTCTACGGCTTCATTCGTTTCGCCATACCGCTCTTTCCCCAGGCCGCACACACGCTGACGCCGCTGATGGAGTGGCTGGCGGCCATCAGCATTCTGTACTTCGCCGTGCTGGCGCTGGTGCAGACCGATTTCAAGCGGCTACTGGCCTACGTCAGCATCAGCCACATGGGAGTGATCGTGCTGGGCCTGTTCGCGCTCAACTTCCAGGGGGTTGAGGGCGGCCTGCTGCAGATGGTCAACCACGGCATCACCATCGCGGCGCTCTTCCTCATCGCCGGTTGGTTCGAGACCCGCACCGGCACGCGCCAGCTGGCGGACTTCGGCGGCCTGGCGGCGCGCGTGCCAGCGTTGACCACCATCTTTCTGATCGCCGCGCTCTCGGCGCTCGGCTTGCCGGGACTCAATAGCTTTTCCGGTGAGTTCCTGGCGTTTCTGGGCGTCTTCCACGCCAACGTGCTCTTCGGCGTGCTGGGGACCGCCGTCGTGATTCCGGCGGCGTGGTACATGCTGCGCTTCTTCCAGGGCGTCACCGCGGGCCCTGTGGTTGCCAGCGGGCCGGTGGCCGTCGCGCTGGCCGTGCCAGCGGGTGTGCCGGTGGAGGCAGTGGTGGGAGGCAGCGCCACCGGAGCGGCGCGGGGCGGGCGGGCGGCTGCGCGCGCGGCGAAGGTAACTGGCAGGGCCAGATCTGGTGTGCGCGACCTGCTGCCCGGCGAGCTGCTGGTGATCCTGCCGCTGCTGGCGCTGATCGTGTACCTGGGCGTACAACCGGGTATGCTGGTTTCACGCATGGAGAGCAGCGTCGCGCGCACGCTCTGCGCGCGTTTCATCGGCGTGGCGCCAGAGGCCTGCTTCGGGCCGGGGGCGCGCACGCCGTGAGGCGCGCGCGTCCACCGCTCCACTGGCTCGTTGGAATAGATGAGGATCACCCATGGCATTCCTGTATACGCCGACCGCGACCGACTGGCTGCGCCTGGCGCCCGAACTGATCGTCGGCGTCGCCGCGCTGTTGGTGCTGCTGGTGGACCTGGTGCTGCCAGAGCAGCGGCGCGCCTGGCTCAGCGGCGTCGCGCTGCTGGGCGTGCTGGGCGCGGCGGCGGCCGTGGCTTACCTGCTGGCAACCTCCAGCTATGGCTCGGCCTTCTTCTTCATGATCACCTCTGATCCGACCGCCATGCTGGCCGATGCCGAGATTCTGTTCACCGCCGGCGTGGCGATCCTGCTCTCGCCGTCGTATCTGCGCCACCAGGGCATCGGCCACCAGGGCGAATACTATACGTTGGTGCTGCTGGCCACCGGTGGCATGATGCTGATGGCCGCCGCCACCAACCTGATGACTATCTTCGTCGGACTGGAGCTGCTCTCGCTGGCGCTCTACATCCTCGCGGCGTACGTCGCCAACCGCCTGACCTCGCAGGAAGCGGGCATGAAGTACTTTCTGCTCAGCTCGTTCGCCTCGGGCTTTCTGCTCTACGGCATGGCGCTGACCTACGGCGCGACCGGCACCACCAGCCTGTCGGGTATCCGTAACTACCTGATTGGTCACCCGTTTCTCGCGGCCAGCGGCTATGGCCCGCTGTTGATCGCCGGTCTGGCGCTGATGGCGGTCGGTTTCTGTTTCAAGGTCTCGACGGTACCCTTCCACACCTGGACGCCCGATGTCTACGTCGGCGCGCCCACCACGATCACCGCGTTCATGTCGGTGGGCACCAAGGTCGCCGCGTTCGTGGCGTTGGCACGCGTCTTTCTGCTGGCGCTCTATCCTCAGCACGCGTACTGGCAGCCGATTTTCTGGGCGGTCGCGATTCTGAGCATGGTCGTGGGCAACTTCCTGGCTGTCACGCAGACCGATGTGAAGCGTATGCTGGCGTATTCCAGCGTGGCGCACGCGGGCTATATCATGGTGGGTATCGCCACCGGCACGGTGCTAGGGTTTTCCGCCGTGCTGGTCTATCTTGCCACCTACGCGGTGATGAATCTGGGCGCCTTCGGCGTCGTGCTGGTGCTGGAACGGCGCAACGGCACGGGGACCACGTTAGGTGATTATGCGGGCCTGGCTCGGCGCCAGCCGGTGCTGGCGGCGGTGATGCTGATCTGCATGCTCTCGCTGGCCGGGGTGCCGCCGTCGGCGGGTTTTGTCGGCAAGTGGGACGTTTTTTATGCCGCCATCGTCGGCGGCCACCTGGAACTCGCCATTGTCGGCATTCTCGCCAGCGTGCTGGGGATGTTCTACTATCTGCGCGTGATCTGGGCGATGTATTTCGTCGAACCCGCCACTGTGCCGGTGCCCGCGGCAGCGTCGCCTGTGCTGGCGCCACAACCCGCGCTGGTGGCCGTTGCGGTGGCCTCTGGGTCTGCTGGCGCTGGCGCGATGGCCGTCGCCACAGCCGCGGGTGCTGGGCCAGCGCCGTTCGCGCATCCGCCGCACAATCCGCCGGTGGGGTCCACGGTGGAGTCGTGGGTCGCGCTGACCATCGCGACGGTGCTCACGCTCTTGCTAGGGATCATCCCCGGTCCGCTTTTTGTCTTCGCGATCCAGGTCGCGACGGTCTTCGTGCGCTAGCATCAGCGTTGGCGGGGGGGCACGAAGCCGTCGCTGATTGGTCCACTCACAGCTCGCTTGGAGTGACCATGACCCAGGTCAAACCGTTAAAGTATCTTGCATGCCATAGTTTGCG
>DASYGC010000463.1:0-3353 GCA_036000225.1 Ktedonobacterales bacterium
GACATGGTGACCGTTCCGGGAGCGGATCACGTGCTCGGCGCGGGCCCCGCCGACCGCATCGAGCGCCTGCGCGAGGATGTGACGCTGTCAGTTCAAGCGCACCACTCGCAGGTGATCGCCATCGCGGGGCACCATGGCTGCGCGGCCTTCGACGTCGCGCGTGAGGAGCACCTCGCGGCCATCCGGGCCGCGGCGCGCGTGGTGCGCGGTTGGGGGCTGCCGGCGCGCGTGGTGGGACTGTGGGTGAACGACTGGTGGGCCGCCGAGCTGGTCTACGATGCGGCCGACGAACCCAACTCCTGAGTCCCGACTGTCGTACTCACTGATTCGGACGCGCATAAGCGCGTCCACAGACGAAAGGACCGTGGCGCATGTCAGGCCCGTACGGCCAAGCCGGCCCGCCAGAGGGGTCGAATGATCCTACCCAACCCTTTGGCGCGGGGCAGCCATTCTATCCGCCGCAAGGGTCTGGCGCGCGCCAGCCCGAGTACCCGGCGCAGCAGTATCCTTATGGGCAGACAGGGTTTCCGGGGCAGCCCACGCAAGGCATGACCGCGGGCATGCCGCCGCAGTTCCCGCCGACGCTGCCGTCGGTGAAGGCGCGCAAGTCGCGCCGCGGCCTGTGGATCACGCTGGGTGTGGTGCTCGTGGTGCTGATCGCGCTGGTAGGCGGTGGGCTGTTCGCCTTCGCGCAGTTCATCGCACCGGCCACGGCCGCCGGCGTATTCTGCGGCGAACTCAAGGTCCAGAACTACACCGCCGCCTACAACCTGTTGGACAAACACGTACAGAGCCAGTTTACGCGGGAGCAGTTCTCCCAGGGATCGCAGGCGCTCGATCAGGTCGAGGGCAAAGTCACGGGGTGCGGCGCGGCCAGCGGCAGCAACGCCTACAGCTACAGTCTGGGCAGCAGCACGGCCAGCGCGAGGGTGACGATTGCACGCGCCACGGCGGGCACGCTGAGCGGGGCCGTGCATCTCAAGAATGAGAACGGCGCCTGGAAGGTTGATGCGCTGGACACCAGCCTGCTGGGGGTCAACCTGGGCGCGCTCAAGACGGCGGGCGCGTTCTGCGCGGCGCTGGCAAGCCAGGACTACGCCGGCACTTACGCGCTGCTGGGCGCGCAGGCGCAGGCGGCGGTGAACGCCGCCAACTTCGCGCTGGCCGGCGAGGCGCACGATGCGATCGATGGCAATGTCTCGGCCTGTGGGCTGACGGGACTGGGCCAGGGCAACAGCGATACCGCCGCCAGTCTGGTGGTAGGCATCACGCGCGGCAAACTGGGTGCGAAGCAGGGATCGGTGACGCTGGACGTAGAGAATGGCGCCTGGAAGATCACCGCGATTGATGCCGCGCTGCAGGGGACCGATATTGGTCCGGTGGCAGTCTCCGCGCTCGTCTGCGCCGATGTGATCGGGGGCAACCTGACCGACGTCTATCAGAATCTGGCGTCGACCGCCCTCAAGGCCAATGTGGCACAAGCGGATATCAACGCTTTCTTCCAGCTCAATGCAGGTCAGACGTACACCAATTGTGCGCCCGACTACAGCACCTACAAGGTCTCTGGCTCACAAGCATCGTTCGATATCAAGTTCACGATTCAGTCCTCCAGCGGCTCAGTGGATGTGCCGGTGACGATGGGCTTCGTCCTGGAGAACGGAGCGTGGAAGCTCGATAGTCTCAACGTGAAGAGCGCATAGCGGAACGTGAGTTGGCCGGCGGCCGGCGCGCGCGTCATTGGCGCGCGGCGAACACGGGAGCCAGCAGATCGGGGCGGTCGGTCATGATGCCATCCACGCCCAGCGCCAGCAGGCGTTCGGTCGTGGCGGCGGTGTCCACCGTCCAGACATGCACCGCGAGCCCCAGGCGATGAGCCGCGGTGACAAAGGGCCGCGAGACCACGCGGATGCCACGGTACGACGGGGGCACCTGCAGCGCATCGTAGGCCGGGTGTAGCCAGCGAGTCGCGCGGGCCAGCGTGGCGCCGAAGAAGCCGCGAATCTCGCGCTCGCTGGCGGAGGTCGCCACCTGGCCCGCCGAGAGCTGGCGGAAGCGCACGATCGAGGCATGCGCCTCGCCGCTGGCCACCAGCACGCGGTCGCGCGCGTCCAGTTGCTGGATCAGCGTCCAGAGCGCGCGCTCGCGGGCGGGCGAGCTCTGTTTCAGGTCGATGTTGAAGCGCACGTCGGGGAAGCGCTCGAACGCGGCGCGCAACGTCGGAATCGTGACGCCCTGCCCACGAAAGGGAAAGGTCTGGCCGCCGTCAGGGGTGAAGCGATAGCCGGCGTCGAGCCGGCGCAGCTCATCGAGGGTGAAGCCGCTGACGGGGCCGGTGCCATTGGTCGTGCGGTCCACCGATGCATCGTGCATGACCACGATCGCGCCATCGCGTGTCTGCTGAATGTCCGTTTCGATGGCCGCGGCGCCCAGACTCAGACCGCGCGCGAACGCCTCCAGGGTGTTCTCGGGCGCCACCCCCGAGCCACCGCGATGTGCGAAGAACAGCGGCCGCGCGTGCGTCAGATACGGCCGGTGTGGCCGCGGGCCGACATGACTGGGCGTGCTGGTGAGGTCGGTGGTCATGGCGTGCTCTGTCCTCCGCTGGGGGTGCGTTCCTATTTCCGCCACCATAGCAGATGCGCCGCGTTGGGGGCAAGGATGAGACGGCATCACCGTGGGGGACACCAGCGGCGGAGCCGGGAGGTCTGTGAGCAAGCGGACATGCCACAAAGTGCCACAATTTTCTTTGTTGGAGGATGGTCGCGCCAGGATTTTGCTGGGTTAGGGTGGAGGTGCCAAAGCAAGCTGTGGCAGAAAACTCGGAAGGGGTTGCGCATGAGCGAGGTCCTTTGCGACGGCGAAGTGGTGAGGCGCGAGGGTACTGAGGGATAGTGTAGTTCATGCGTTCTAAGAAGGGAAGAGGTGGTGGGGTCGAGCGGAAAAGTCGTGACGTGAAATGTCGGGAGTTGTCGGGAGTTGTCGGGAGTTGACCGGAGTTGACGGGTAGGTCGCAAGGGCGGGTATACTGACCTAACCCCCCTGCCCCCTTCCCTACGAGGGAAGGGGGGGCCAGAGGGCCGAGCGGCTCAGGCGGGGGGCCAGAGGGGCGCGCGAACTTGTGGCCGTATCTGGCGCCGCTCTCCCCGTAGGAGAGGGGACGGGGGAGAGGTTCCACCACGAGTGGGGAGTACCTGGCGCCGCTCTCGTCGTAGGAGAGGGGTGGGGGGAGAGGTTTATGGCCCAGCTCGAAGCTCTCACGCGCGGCGCCCGCGTGCGCGGTCTGGTGGGCGACCGGGTCGCCACCGTAGTGGATGCGAAGTGGTTTGGCCAGCAGGCTATCGAGCTGACGTACA
>DASYGC010000464.1:0-6992 GCA_036000225.1 Ktedonobacterales bacterium
CGGTACGGGACCTCTCCACAGGCCAGCTGGGATATGTCACGCAACTCAATAGCCAGGCACCTGTGCAACTCTTTGTCTCAGACACCTCCGGCCAGCCCCCGTTGCTGGTGGACGATAGGAGCGGCATCGACGCCGTCGGCGGGTGGTCGCCAGATGGCCGCTGGCTAGCCTTTGCGACGCAGGATCCGCACAGTCAGACAAGCGCCATCTGTTTGCTGCCAGCGCCCGTCCGAACCGGTACGACCTGGAAATCCGTCCCCTTCAAGTGTGCATCGGTCAGCGGCGATGCCGGGTACCTGGCATGGGAGAGCGATCCGACGAGCGATCGCCTGAGCTTCATCAGCATGGGATCCACCACCGCGCAACTGGAGGAACTGAGCATCAAGCCGGCCACCGCGCACACCGCGACCAGGGTGGCGGCCGTGGCGCGGAGCACCGGGTCAACTGATGATGTGTCACGCCCGAACCCTGGACCCCCCTGGACGATGGTTGTGTTGCTGTGGTTAGGCGCTTGGTGGCCGCGCATGCGACGCACCGAGCAATGGCCGTCGCCGCGCCACGACGGCTCGGCTTCAGGCAGCGAGCACGACAACCTGGCGGTATACGATGATTGCACTGTGGACGCCCCGCCGCTACGCGTTGGAATCGTCTCTGAGGCGCTGAAATGGCCTCCCGACGAGGCCCTCAAGCGTATCGCTCTGGCCATCGTTCAAGGTCTGTCGGAGCATGGTGAGGTGTTGGCCATCGGCACACGCGGGCAGCGGCCGGACGCCGAGCCCTATCCCGTGCGGTGCTTGCGCACCAATCGCGCTTTTCTCTCACTCCGGCTCTGGGGGGTTATCGCCGCCTTTCGGCCTAACGTGCTCTGCTATTTGCCTGGCAGTGGATTGACGACCTGGTCGCTGATCAGGGCGCTGGCTCTCCGCGGCGGGCTCGTACTCCGTGGCCAACATCCCCTTCTGGCGCTGGTGGCCGTTCAACCGCGCCGGCGCGGAAAGGTTGGCGCCTGGCTGCTTGAACGCATGAGCTCTGGATTGGTGATCGTTCAGTCGTTGGCGGCGCGTGCGGCGCTGGAGGCCCAGGGATGCCGGCGGGTGCATGTCCTCGAAGCCGGCGTCGACCTCACGGTATTCGCTCCGGTAACCTCACAGCGACGCGCGGCACTCCGGCGGCAGTATGGGATACCGCTGGATACCTTTGTGGTACTGCATGTTGGTCATCTCAAGAGCAATCGCCATTTAGATGTCCTCACGACGCTGGCCCAACAACTCACGCGGTCGCTGATTCTCATCGTGGGGAGCACCAGCACGGTCGCCGATCCAGCTATCGCGACCCGCCTGAGCGCCGCGGGCATCACGATTCTGCATCGTTACCTCCCACATGTCGAAGAGGTCTACCAACTCGCCGACTGTTATGTATTTCCGGTACGCGATGATCAAGGAAGCGCGCAACTGCCACTATCAGTGCTTGAGGCGCTGGCCTGTGAACTGCCGGTGGTGACCACGCGATTCGGCGCCCTGCCCGAGTATCTGCCACCCAGTGATGCCATCGACTTTTGTGACACGCAAGAGGAATTCATCGCGGCGGTGCGCGCGCGCAGACTGCGATCGGTCCCGCCGACATCCGCGCGCAAGCTGGTCATGCGCTACGGGTGGGATCTCCAGGTGGCGAAACTCGTGCGCGAGTTGCGTATCCAGCTCGACCGACAGCCTATCCGAGCGCCACGGGCCAGCCACCCACCGCGCGATGGCGGCGAGACGAGCGCATAATACGACGCGCATCATGCGACGCGCGCCCGACGGCAGTGTTCCGCACGTGACCGACCAGATGTTGCTCCCAAGACTGGCATGCCCGATGCGAGACATTGGTTCCGCCGCCAGCGGCCAACGAGCGACGGCAACAACTTTTCTGGTATGGTATGGGCCGGCGGTTACGAGGTATGCGCACCCGCGCCCAGGTATCCGCCGCGACGGAATTTCCCTCATTCGTGTGAGAGACGAGTGGTAGGCCAGGAGGCCACACATGCACATCCTGATCGTCAGCGGCCACAAACTTATTGGTCAATCACTCGTCGCGATGATTAAGCACCTGCCATGGGAAACACCCGTCGAGGTGCGCTTATGCGATCCTCGGTCCGTGATCGAGCAAGCGCGCACGCACCAGCCAGGCTTGATACTGGTGGAAGCGAGCGTTGACTTTGGCAACGGGATCATGACCGTGCGCACCATTGCCCAGGCGCTCCCCGACATGTTGATGGTAGTGCTGGGCAGCGAGGAGGACGAGGTGACCGTTTTCGAGGCAATTCTCGCCGGCGCCTATGGCTATGTCGCGCGCGACACCTCGGCCGATGTCCTCTTGACCACCTTGCGCAGTGTCTATCAAGGTGAACTGGGTCTTTCACGCTCGGCCGCACAGCGCGTGATCCGCCAGATGCGCCGTGCGATTGAGACGCGATCGATCAAAATGCCGGTCAGCGCGGTGAGCAACCTCACGCAGCGCGAACAGGAGATCTTCGAGCTGGTGCGCCGAGGCTTGCGCAGCCGAGACATTGCGCAGCGCCTTTGCATTGCGGAGGCGACGGTGTACAAACATACGCAAAACATTCTGGATAAGCTGCATGTCCACAGTCGAACACAGGCCATTTTCGTTGCCGATATCGAACCACTCGCGCCATCAAATGGCACACTGGATAGCGCTCATCGCAGCGAAGTAGTCCCCGCGGCCGAACACCCGCGGGAACCCTGAGCCACTGAGTCACGTCAGTAGCATTATCCAGGTAGATGCCGCGCTGTGGCTTCATCCATCGCTTGTTCAGGAACCGAGGCGCGCGAAAGATACGCGGTTGAAGTACCTGATCCTGGGGTTTCGCCGGTCATGGGCAGAGCGTACAACGGGTCCACAGGTGCAGGTCACCCGTCCTTGCCAGGCAAGCTGGAGCGCGCAACTGATCGTCTCGATCGCGCGCGTTTCGTGAGCCCACGCGTCGCGTGACCGCGCGCAACTGCCATGGGAGGGTAGGATCGCTGATGCGCGGACCCGCGGGACAGAAGGATCAGACGCTTCGGAACTACCAGAGCGACAGCAGGGCAGCCATGGAATCGAGAAATGAACCCATCTGCGTCGTCATCGTCGATGACCAGAGTCATGATGACACCGTGCGCCAGCTGCTCGGCGACGCGTGGCCAGTCCATCTGGTCCACTGGCATGGCCGCGCCTATCTCAAGGCGATTCACAATTTGCGCCCCCAGGTGATTATTGTGGTGGAAGCCGCCGAGCAAGTGGCACAGGATGAAGCCGCGCTGATCTGCTGTCTCATCAATCACCCTATCCCAACCGTCATGAGTCTGGGACTCGACACCGCCCAACTCGTGCTCCAACAACTGGGTCCTGGAACCGTGGCGCGCATGGCCTCACTCAATGCGTTGACACTCTTCTAACGCGTCAGCGTGCCAGTGAGTCTGTTGGCACGATAGCCCATCGCGGCACGCTCTTCTGCCCAAGAAACGCGTGCGCGCTACGCATTTTAGAGGATGCGGAACTACCAGAAAGCAACAAGCTCCGGCGCAAAACTACCCAGAAATGACCATTCAGACTCAATGCAAAGCCAGTGCAGACACCGCGAGCCAGCGGGCGTACGCCTATCAATCGCACGGCATTGCTGTCACCAAACGAGCGCCATAAGATACGTACTTTCGGGATTGCGGCACGTGCTAGAATCGGATACTCTTTGTTGCGGCACGTGTCCAATTGTGCTCGGACCAGGTGTCCATTTACGGTTGTCGCACGTCTATAGTGAGGTACGCACTGCCTGGCTTGGGGCGATGGGACAGATTCCTGGGTGGCCTGGATAGCGCTTTGCTGTGACCAAACGTGCTGGTAGCGTGCGCGAGCGCTGTCACAACGCCCCACCAATAGGTAACGCGTGCCGTTCTGCCGAGCCTTTTCACCAAGCCGTTCGTCTTTAGGCATGGTGGTCCGAATGCCGCGGGAACCGTGGCACTTCGTGTACCCGTTCCGATACCCAACCTCCTTCGCGTTCTGGCCTCCCGCAATCCAGCACTCCAGTCATCAATGGGCGTCCTGCGCCCGCGTGCTGGTTGCTTCAAGAGCGCCTGGACGCACGCCACCGGGTATTCGGGTTGACCGCCTTGACTTTCCGCCTGGTGAAGGGGCCATCCAGAGCGAATGCCAGCCGACCAGCGATAGCCGATGCCAT
Source organism: Ktedonobacterales bacterium (assembly GCA_036000225.1). Lineage (GTDB taxonomy): Bacteria > Chloroflexota > Ktedonobacteria > Ktedonobacterales > JADMIN01 > DASYGC01. Next base: position 4,217 of record DASYGC010000464.1, read on the forward strand.
CCGCCCCGGCCGCCTCGATGGCGACCGCGGCGGGCCAACCCTAGCAGACAGCACTTTGCGGGCGCGATCTCTGGAATGTTGTCTTCACTCAACAGGCGGTGCGGTCAGCCCGCGGCGAGGTCGGTGATGCGGAAGTCAGGTGGTCGCGCGACAGCCGATTCTCGGGCCGTTCGAGCGGAGCGGGCCGGGTTGGAGCAAGCGCGCGCGCAGGAGCGGCAGGAAATCGCACGTGATTTGCACGATACCGTCATCCAGCCGATCGCGGCGCTGGTCACCAGTTTCGAGTCGTTGCGCTATGAAGCGGTCACACCAGGCATGCTGGAGGCCTACCTGGGCGCCTGGCACGAGCTGGCTCGCGAATCGCTGGATGCGTTGCGCGCGACCCTGGCGGGCATCCGCACCCATCCGCACGCGGAACTGGGCCTTCCCGAGGCGCTGCGCCGTAATTTGGCGCCGAAGATCCGCAGCAATGGTGTGCGCCTGACCATCGAGAGTCGCAATTGGCCAGGTTTTCTCGCGATCGAGCTCACTTCGAACCTCTATTTACTGGTCCGCGAAGCCTTGACCAACGTCGAGAAACATGCGCGCGCCTCAGAGGTAACAGTATTGCTCACCCGCGATGCGAGAAACCTGCGCGTGATTATCGCTGATGACGGCGTAGGATTCCGCGAAGGTGCTCGTCACACGGCGCAAGCGCAACGGCCAGGATCGGGGGTGGGAGTATTCGGCATGCGGGAGCGGGCGCACAAGCTAGGAGGCAGGTTCTCGCTGTCGTCGTCACCAGGCAACGGCGTCCGGCTGGAGATCAGTATTCCGTGTCCGCGGGAAGATCATCAGACAGGAAGCGAGACGCTAGCTGGCGGTCTGAGTGCGGACATCACTGGTATCTCGCAGTACCTGCGCTAGCGGTTGAGCCGCGCGTGCGCAGTCAAACCCCCATATCAGGGGATCAACCGGGAATTAATGGGTGAGGAGAAAAGATCATCGTGAGCGTTGATGAGAAACTGATGACGGATGCGAGCAGCCGGGTGGATGTCGGAGTGGTGCGCGTGGTGGTGGTCGACGACCAACAACTGCTACGTGAGGGCATCGCCACCCTGTTGCGGGCCGATCCGCGTATCGAGGTGGTCGCCCGCGGCGCCAACGGTCAGGAAGCTATTGATCTGGCTGGCAAATTTCGTCCAGATGTGGTGCTGGTGGATATCCGCATGCCGCTGGTGGATGGAATTCAGGCCATTCGTGAGATCAAGGCGCGCTGGACCGATGTGCGCGTGGTGATCTTGACGTCGTTCGTCTATGACGGCTATGTCGTCGAGGGCATGCTGGCAGGCGCCGATGGCTACCTGTTGAAAGACGCGTCGCCCGCGGCTTTGATCTCGGGAGTGATCGCGGTCGCGGCCGGCGAGCAGGTGATGGAACCGGGCGTGGCGCGCCATGTGGCAGAGATGCTGGGCAAGCAGAGCATGGAGCGCACCAACTGCTACGATGGCCTGACCCCGCGTGAACTGCAAATGCTGGCGATGATTGCCCGCGGTCTGGTTGCCAAGGAGATCGCGCATGAGTTGCACATCAGCGAGAAAACCGTGCGCAACCATGTCAGCAACATCTATCGCAAATTGGGCATCTACGACCGCTCTCAGGCGGTGCTGTACGCGATCAAGAAGGGGCTGGTAGCGGCAGACTGAGCCGCCCGGATATGTGCCCTTAGCTCCCATTATCTTTACCGAGTGCTTCACCCGACTCCGCTGGGTGCCATCGGGTCGCGCCCGCGACCGGGGATGGGGCCTAGCGCGCCGCGCCGACGCGGACATACTCGTGTCGGCGCGGCGCGCTGGTATCCGTCGCGCGGGCGGACGCTGATGTATCGCGAATGCTGGTGCGTCAGGGACGCCGCTCGCGCGCGCTGCCGAGGAAGGTGCCGGCGCATGCGGGGAGTGTGCTCTGCCGGCTGCCGCGGCGCGCAACGATCAGACACACGGCACAATTGGCACGATACGTTGGCAGGAGATGTGTACGCATCCCTGACGCGGGTGGGCGCATTGCCCATTTACCTCTCCCCGACGCAAACCCTACACTGCGAACAGGTACAGTGCAGTGCTGTGCGAGGCACAGCGGACGCCTCGGCAACGATCTGAAATGAGACCCCTGGCCGATCCAGGCGGTAACCGGAGGCAGCGCATGATCTCAAGTTACTTACGTGTCGTTCGCCGGCGCTGGTACGTGATTCCAGCGGTGATGTTGATTGCCATTGGCGCGCTGCTCGTGGGGGTGCGCCTCTCGGTGACGGCGACCTCACGGGTGATCGTTCCGTTCCCGGGCAACCAGAGCGATCAGAACTTCCAGGGCGTCGCCAACAGTTATGAAGTGTCGAAAGAGGTGATCCATGACCTGCGCCTCAAGGGCATCTCGCCCGACAAACTCCTCGCGCAGGTGACGGTGACGCTGGAGTATGGCACCAATATCTACGACATCACCGTCAAGGACTCCAATCAAGCGCGCGCGATCCACATCTGCACGGCCTGGACGACTGACACCGTCGCGCTGTATACCAAGCTCAACACCGCGCCGGCCTCCCAGGCATTTCTGGCCGCCCAGCAACAACTCAACAGCGCGCATCAGAACATCGCGGCGCTACAGGCACAGATCACCGCGTTCGAATACGCGCATCCAGAGCTGGTGAACAAGTCCACCACGACCACCGGCTCGACGTCGGTGAACTCCTCTGGCAGCCAGAGTGCGACAAATAGTGGGACACAGGGCAACACCAGCATATCCG
>DASYGC010000465.1:0-8608 GCA_036000225.1 Ktedonobacterales bacterium
GCCAGTAGCACGTACAGGAGATCAGGATCGAGCGTAATGTTGACGGCGTGATAGATCGGCCAGGTGAACGTGGTGCCACATTCACAGCTGAAGGGCAGCTCACTGAAGCGCGGTGATTTGTCGCGGTTGGCCGGCATGCGCGGTGTCGCTTTCTGAGGAGATGGGTGAGCAGTTCTGGGTTGGCACCGCGTAGGGGAAGATCCCGCCGCGTGGTGCGTGCCTATGCTACGATGCATTCTACCACCCTCAGCGGGGGTTTCTCGCGCGTGGTGAACGCGCGTGGCAGGCGATGGCGAGCATGGCAGGTGATGTGGGACAAGGGGCGAGGGAAAGCTGATATGCAACGACCAGGGCCAAATGCGATGCGGGATTGGGGCGATTGGAACACGCAAGCACAACCCAGGAATCCAGTACCCATCCCGCGGGCGGCCAACCGCCCGCCGTGGCCGCCCACGCCCGCGCCTACCCTGGTCCGTGGCGCGGTCCCCGCCGTTTCGTTGGATGCGCCGACGATCCCGCTGCGTGGGCGCCCACGCCGCGCCAGACGCGTGCGCCCATCCGGACCACGCGGCCGCAACCCCTGGTGGCGCGTCGTGCGCTACGCGCTGCTGGCGCTGCTGGTGGCAGCGCTGGTGCTCGGCGGTCTCACGCTGCGCCGCCTCTACGTCTTCGGCCAGGCGATTTCGCCCCAGATCCCCCTGAGCAGCCAGACCGGCTTCATGGGTGGCGGGCAGCGGGTGAATGTGCTGGTGCTGGGCTATGGGGGCGCCGGCCATGACGGCGCCTATCTGACCGACAGTATGCTGCTCATCAGCCTGCTGCCCGCTACCGGCGGCACGACGCTGATCTCCGTGCCACGCGATCTGTGGGTGCAGGTCCCGCCCGCATCCGGTACCTACAGCAAGATCAACACCGCCTACCAGGATGGACTGACCAACGGCTATAATGGCCTGCCGGCGGGTAAGATGGCGGCTGGCGCCGAAGCGGCGCGCAAGGTGACCGATTCGACGGGGCTGCCGGTGTCGTACTGGCTAACGATAGACTTCCAGGGTTTCCGCCAGTTGGTGGATGCGCTGGGCGGCGTTGATATCGCGGTGCCCGTGGCATTTACCGCGCAGTATCCACGCAATGACGATCCCGCCATCGATCCTGGTTGGAAGACGATCCACTTCAACGCCGGCCCACAACATATGAACGGCGAGCAGGCCATCGAGTACGCGCGGGCGCGCTATGTGACCGACCCGCTGAGCGAGGCCAGCGACTTCGCGCGCTCCGTGCGCCAGCAGTTGCTCGTCCATGCCCTGCTCGACCGCGCGCGGCAGGTGAGCGCGTGGCCGGGCCTGTCGGGAGCCACCGATGCCCTGCAGCGCACGCTCTACACCAACCTCTCACTGACCGATCTGTTGCTGTTCAGCGCCAAGCTGAACCTGGCGCAGGCGCACCGTGTGGGGCTCACAGACCAGAATGTGCTGCAAGATACGCAATCCGCTGACGGGCAGGATATCCTGACCCCGGCGATAGATTGGCACGCCGTCCAGCAGTATGTCACGCGGCAGCTCGCGCCGTAGTCGCTACAGCGTCTCAATGGCGGTGATGCGCCACCCGTCATCGGTGCGGCGCAGGTGATAGCGCTCGCGCACCGGCTGGCGCACGCGCCGTCCGTTGGGTTCGACCTTCTCCGTTTCGCCCTCAGCGACGACGCGCGCCTGCTCACCCGTCACATCCGGCGGCGCCTCGGGCGTCACGCTGGCGTCGGATCGGCGGCGCGGCGCGTGCTTCCACTCGCGCCGCAGTGCCTCGACGGCCGCCGATCGTTCGGGTGCGCGGGCGGGGTGGTCGGGAGCCAGCAGCTCCCAGACGAGCAGGTAGTCGCGGTGGTGCAATGCCTGAATGTAGGCCTCCACGACCGCGGCGGGCTCCAGCTCCGGGTTGACATACTGGCGCGTCGTCGCCGGAGGTTCGGCGGCTGTGGTGATGCGCTGGCCAATGAGGCTTTCCGCCAGGCGGTAGTCGCGTGGCACGGGCCGGCTGAAGCGCTTGCCCTCCGCTAGCGTCGCTTCCAACAGCGCGCGCCCGTCGCCCAGCGCGATTTCGACCAGCGGCGCGCCCTTTTGCTGGTTGTGCTCTACCAGCTCGCGCCACTCCTGGCCGCTGATCTCACGCGTGCGGTAGAAGTCCTTCAGCCCATCGCCGCGCCAATCCAGCAGGAAGACCAACGCCTCCAGCCGGCCATCCGCGAGGCGCCAGCCCAGGATCATGATCTGCTCGCCGCGCTCGCGGCCCTGCTGCACCCAGCCGCGGTAGAAGGTCTCGTGGCCGGTGGGCGGCGCGGTGATGCCCCGCGCGTCCAGCGCCATCAATCCTTCGTGCGCCTGGGTGCGCACGGCGTCGGGCGCCCGCGGCTGCGCGGCCAGCGCGCCCAGAAATGCCGCCGCTTCGGGCGTCGCCTGTGCCACCATGTTGGCGATGAGGAACCGCTGCAGGTCGGGATCCAGCGTGGCTACGTGGGCGAGCACACCCGCCTGCGCTTCGGATGTCGTAGCGGCTTCCAACTCTGCCAGCAGCGCGCTCAATACCTCATGCCAGGCGGCATCCTGGGCGGTTGTGGGATCATCGGTCGGCACTTGGTCTCCACACCAACTCGGTTCAATGTGGCGCATGCGCCCCAATGAAGGCTACGACGATGTACACCAGCCAGAGCACGACACAGGCGGCGATGACCGCGCCATAGCAGCCGAAGAGGCTGCGGCGCTTGAGGTCCAGCGCCTGTGCCAGTTGCTCGTCCATATTCGACGGGTCGAGCTCCAGTGCGGGCTTGAGTTCCAGCAGGCGGGCGAGCAGCTTGCGAAAGTCGCGCACATTGCTCATACCTTCGGCGGCAATGATGGTGGTGTCGTCGTCCAGATCGAACATCAGGATCAGCTTGCTCGGCACCTGTTCGCCCGGCGCCAGAATCAAGCGCCGCAAGCTCGCCAGGCGCAGGCGCAACTCTTCTTGCGCCTCGTGCTGCACGACGACAAATTCGTCCACGTAGAGTTGCAACTCTTTGCCCAGGCCGAAGCGGACACGTGCGAGCATCCCCGCGGGATCGCCCTCCCGGCTGAGATCGGCCGCATCGCCGGTGGCGACGGCGGGCGTGGGAAGCTCAGCGGGCGTCTCGCCAGGCTCAGAGGGATCGTGTGGGTCCATGCGTTTCCCGTCAAGCGATCAAACGTACTTGGGTCAAATCGCTGTGAGTATAGCATATCGCCGCAGCGCATGGCTGGGCCAGCGGCGCGCAGACACGGGTCTCCCAGACCGGCGGAGCGGACTGGTAGGCGAAGCGGATGGCGCAGCGGGAAAATCGTCCTGTTGCCGTCCCGCGGCACCAAACACTCTGCTACACTGCGTATGAGGCGTTGCTGTCCGACGAGGAAGGGAGCATGAGATGGACGGTGCCTGGCGCATCTGCTTCCGGCGGGGCCACTTCAAGTGGACGGTCTACGGCATCCAACCGGTCGAGGGCGGCTGGGTGGTGGCGGCGCGCTGCGATCTGGGCGACCACTATCTCATGCCCGGCCCCGATGGCATCGTATCTGAGCGCGCCGAGCGCCACATCTGGCCCGCCCAGCGGGACGCGGAACGCGCGCTCGACCAGTTCGCGCACCAACATGAGCAGCGTGACACGTGAGGAGGAGTTATGAGCGCTGACGAGGCGCAGCACAGCGGTGTCTTCCAGGTGGTTGAGGTGGAGTGTCCCACCTGCCAGGCGACTGGCAAGTTCTTTACGCCCGGCAACCCACAGGGTGAAAACTGCCCGAGTTGTCACGGCACGGGCAAGACCAGGGAACTCCAGTACGTCAGCCGGCCAACCGGGAGCCCATTGCCGTAGTGGACCAAGGCGCAATAGGTTCAGCAAGGCGCGGATTCAGTGGTCGGGCCGGGAGCACCCCATGACGACGATGGAGCTGGTGCGGCTGCTGGTGATCTTGCTGCTGGTGGCGCTGGCCACCGCGTTGATCACGGGACGCACGCGGGTGCCCTACACGATTGGGCTGGTGCTAGTCGGCCTGGTGATCGCTGCGCTGCGCCTGCTGCCCAGCGTGCACTTCACCCCTGAGCTGGTGCTCGATGTGTTCGTGCCCGCGCTGCTCTTCGAGGGCGCGTGGAACTTCAGCGTTGACGAACTGCGCCGGGTCTGGATACCCGTGGCACTGCTGGTGGGTCCTGGCTTGCTGCTGACCCTGGGGGTGGCCGCCCTGGTGCTCCACCTGGTGGCGGGGCTGTCGTGGGGGGCGGCGATCCTGCTCGGCGCGATCCTAACGCCGACCGATCCGGTGGCCGTGCTGGCGCTCTTTCGTGAGCTGGGGGTGGGCGGGCGCCTGCGCGCCATCATCGAGGGCGAGAGCCTGCTCAACGATGGCGTCGCCAGTGTCATCTACCTGGTGGTGCTGGGTCTGGCGGAAACCGTCGCCCAGGGGCACGGTCTCACTGGACTGGGTGTCACGGGAGCGTTCGCCCTGGGCTTTGCGCAACTGGCGCTGGGAGGCGTCGTGCTCGGGCTGGCGCTGGGGATCAGCATGGGGTGGGGGCTGCGCTGGATTGACGATCCGCTGGTCGAGACCACCGCTACGCTGGTGGCCACCTATGGCGTCTATCTGCTGGCCGAGCGGCTGGGGTTCTCGGGTATCGTGGCGGTGGTCGTGCTGGGCCTGACATTGGGTGTGTGGGGCCGGCGGATCGGCATGTCGCGGCGCACCATCGAAGCCGTAGATGGCTTCTGGGGCCAGATCGCGTTCATCGCGAACGCCGTGCTCTTCCTGCTGATCGGCGCGCAGATCAACGTACGTGAGTTCCTGGGAGGTCCCGATACGGGAGCGCTGCTGGCGGTGGCTGGATGGGCCATCGTCGCGGTGCTGGGAGGTCGCGCGGTGGCGGTGTATGGCCTGCGCCCGGTGGCCGGTTGGCTGCGGGTGGCGCGTGAGCCGCGGCGCGCGTCGCCCGTGCTGCTGTGGGCGGGGCTGCGTGGCGCGCTCTCGCTGGCGCTGGTGCTGGCGTTGCCGCTCGACTTCCCAGAGCGGCCGCTGCTGGTCGCGGGCACCTACGCGGTGGTGCTCTTCACCTTGCTGGTGCAGGGTCTGACGCTGCGGGTGATGCTCGAACGCCTCGGCCTCATCGGCGCGGCGGCGCCGGCTCGTCCGGGTCCTGAGACCGATCGGAGCGAGAGATAGACGGTGCTGGCTCGGTCGGGTGTAGGCTGGCGCAGGTCCCCCAGCGGGCGTCCACCGGACGCCCCTACGCATGGCGGAGCGATCGTTCGAAGGTATAGTACGCGGTTCGCGTGTAGGCTGGCGCACGATGAATCCCAGAGCGCCCACCCGGGCTCTATTCCACAGCCGATAACGCGACCCGGAGCGCACACCCGTGCGCGACTACGGAGCGCGGGACTCACCCGACCAGCTTATATGAGTAGCGGTATGTGGTTGGGATTGGTTGCGCGAGTCCGGCGCATGGCTCCGCCGCCTCGTCGCGATTTCCAGGTGGGCGATACTTCATTCTCGCGGCGCGAGTCCGGCGTTAACGCAGCGCGTCCACCAACTCAGCGTCGCGCGCGGCCAGCAGCGCCTGGCACTCGCTCAGGTCGGCATCGCGGGGCGCGTTCAGGATCACCAGCGCGGCGCGATCGGATCGCCCGACGCGGCGCACGACGATCACGCGGGTGCCGCTGCTGATACGCACGTCCTCCAGATCGCCCCAGCCACCGACCAGCAGCCCGCGCAGGGCCGCCTGACCGCAGGCGGCCAGGTGCGCGTAGGCGCCCCCGGTTGGCTCACCCGCGCCCATCCAGCGCTGCGCCACGACGGTGCCGTCCGGCCGGAGCAGCGCGACGCCACCGGGCTGGGGCAGCGCCTCCGCGACCTGTTCCACCACTGCGCGCACTCGGCTGACCTGCACCGGCGCCAGGGGTTGCAGCGCGCTGGTCTGCCCCGCTGTACCGTTGGGGGAGGGCGATAGCGGACTGAGGGGATCGGTGGTGCGCGCGAGCGGTGGCAGCGAGGCAGGTCCCGCTGGCGCCACCGCGATGCTGGGAGCGGGCGTCGCGGCGGCTGGAACGGCGGGCGCGGGGCCCGTGCCACGCGCGGCGGCCAGGGGCAGCGAGGCGCTGGCGCGGGTGGGGTCGCCGACAAGGCTCCGGTCGCGCTGGGTCATGGCGGTGAAGATCAAATTGGCGAGTGGCTGGTTGATGTTGCGCCCGGTCTGACCGTTCCAGGGCTCGGGTTGGGCGCGTCCCACCCGCGGCGAAGTCAGCAGCACGAAGGCCTCATCGCCCTGCGTCTCGCCCGCATCGGCCCAGATCAACTCCCCGCGCGCGAAGCGCAGGTGGCCCACGCGTCCATTGGACTCCACCACCAGGGCGATATCGCGCCGGGCCAAGCTGATCACCCGCGTGACCTCCAGCAGGTCATAGCCCTCACTATCGGTCGGCCCACTGGGCCGCTGCTCGCTGGGCGCCGCGGTGAGGCGGCGCAGTTCATCTTTGAGCGCGCGCAGGTCAAAGGGCTTCTCCAGATAGGCGACCACACCGCCGCGGATGGCCATCGCCCGGTCGGTGGGCGAGCCAAACGCGGTCATCATGAGCACGCGCGTTTGCGGGCGGTTCTGGCGCACCCATTGCAACAGCTCGAAGCCATCCATGCCGGGCATTTTGACATCGCTGATGATGATGTCGTACGGCACCCCAGCCATGCGTTGCATCGCCTGCTCGCCCGTCAGCGCACCATCGGCCACGTAGTTGTCGCGACGCAGCGACGTGACGAGGCTCCAGTTGAGGTTCTCCTCATCGTCGACTACCAGCACCCGCCACACCCGCCGCCCTGCCACCGTCGTCATGTCGCGCCCTCCGTCATCCCCATCCCAACCGCTGGCGCACGGCGCGCCAGCTACCTGCCGGGTGATTGTCTGGTCATCTTGGTTGTCGCGCGCCGCGCCAGTTATCGCCGCGTACTCGTCGCGTGCCGCTCAGCGACCGGCGCCACCGCCCGCGGGCGGTGGTGGATCGGCCGGCGCGGCGGGCCGGTGGTTTTCGGGCAGTGGGAACGTGATCGCGATGGTGGTACCCTGCCCCGGTCTACTCGAGACGCGCATGCGGCCGCCATGCTGGCGCACGATGTTGCGCACGATCATCAGGCCGAGGCCCATACCGTCTGGTTTGGAGCTATTGCGCGCCACCATCACCGCGGAGAGCTGCCGCGTATCCATGCCCACGCCGGAATCCTCCACCTGAATCATCGAGCGCCCACGCGGGTCCAGCCGCGCCCGCAGCGTAATCGTCCCGCCGTGGGGCATGGCGTCGGCGGCATTGTTCATCAGGTTGACCAGCACCTGCGCGATCTCGTCGGCGTCGGCGCGCACCGGCGCGACCCGCGCCGTGACGTGGACGCGTACCTCGACCCGTCGCCGGGTGAACTCGGGCCGAAAGAGCGCCGCCGTCTGTTCGAGCAGCGGCCCCAACTCGATGATTTCGGGTGGCCGCGAGCGCAGGCGGGCTACCTGCGCCATCGAGCCGAGTAACCGGCTGAGGCGGTCGATCTCACCCGTCAGGCGGATGGTGTAGGCGTAGGGGATGCCGCCGGGGTTCAGGTCCTCTTGCAGACCCTGCACCAACGTACGCATGGCCGAGAGGGGATTGCGCAGTTCGTGGACGATGATCGAGACCACGTGCTCCAGTGTTGCCTCGCGCTCCTGCGCGCGCACCACCCGCACGGTGCCCACCGGAAGCTGAAAGGTGGTCGCCGTGAGCACGTGATCCACGCCATCCAGCGCGAAAACCACCTTGCCATCCTGCTGCAGCCGGCGCAGTGCGTCCTCGCCGATCACATCGCGCACATGCTGGCCTACCAGCGCGGCCGCGCCCCACTCGACGGCCAGGCCAGCCGCCTCATCGGCGCCGACGATATTCCAGTTGCCATCGAGGATCAGATAGCTGGCTTCGTCCAGCGCCGGAGGATCGATCGTTTGAGCGCCCAACGCGAACCTCCCGATGGTTGGTAGCTACGGCGCGGCGAGGCACCGTGAAGCTGGTGCGGGCCGGTGCGGTGTCTGTGCAGACGCCCCGCGGCCTGGTGGTGTGTCCCGTACGGGCATGTACAGGCATGTGGCGCGACACCCGCCAGGTCGCATATCCGGTGGCGCGGCGGCATGTTCGCCAGCCGGCTACGCGTTGCTCGGCGGGGCGAAGCGCAAGCCGATTCTAACATGCGTGGGGGTGGGTCGCAATGGGCGCGTTGCGATTTGCCGATTTGCCGTTTCGTACGTTGTACAACACGAGGGATGGCGCGTGAGGTAACCAAGGCAGGACAGGGCGGAGCGCGAAGGAGGCAGGGACGTGGCATCGGGGACATTCGGCACGGCCATCAACTGCATTGACGGGCGGGCACAGCGGCCAGTCGCCGACTGGGTGCTGATGAATTGCCACGTGGATTATGTGGACATGGTGACCGTTCCGGGAGCGGATCACGTGCTCGGCGCGGGCCCCGCCGACCGCATCGAGCGCCTGCGCGAGGATGTGACGCTGTCAGTTCAAGCGCACCACTCGCAGGTGATCGCCATCGCGGGGCACCATGGCTGC
>DASYGC010000466.1:0-8642 GCA_036000225.1 Ktedonobacterales bacterium
TGTACTGGAACAACCTGCGCATCACTGGTGGCGCGAATCCGCTGGCGCTTGGCGCGAACAACAGCGGGCAGGGTGTCGGCGGTGGGTCGGTGCACTGGGCGGGGTTCGCGCCCCGTTTTCATCCGTCCGACTTCACCGTCCATTCGGACACGGGTCTGGGCGCCGACTGGCCCATCTCCTACTGGGACCTCCAGCCGTATTATGCGCTGCTGGAGAAGGAGATGCCCGTCTCCGGTCCCGCCTACTATCCCTGGGGGGATCCCCACGGCTACCCCTACGGTCCACACCCCACCGCGGGCGTCAGCGACAAGCTCATCCAAGGGTGTACGCGGCTGGGTATCCGCGTCAGTATTGGCGGACCGGTCGCCATCAACGCGGGCGCGCACGCCGACCGGCCGCACTGCATCTACCGAGGATTCTGTATCCAGGGCTGCAAGGTGGGCGCCAAGCAGAGCACGCTGGTCAGCCACGTGCCCGACGCCATTCGCCACGGCGCGGAGATTCGCGATCGCTGCATGGTGAGCCGCGTCAATCTGGGCCAGAATGGCACGGTCAGTGGCGTCACGTACTTTGACCCTGATCTCCACGAGACCGAGCAAAAGGCCAAGGTGGTCATTCTCTGTGGCTACGCCATCGAGACGCCGCGCCTGCTGCTCAACTCCGCCTGTCCCGGCTTCGAGAACGGTCTGGCCAATTCCAGCGGCACCGTCGGCAAGTACCTGATGGCCCAGGCAGGCACGGTGGTCATGGGTCGCTTCCCCGACCTGATCCGCATGTACAAAGGGCCACCGGCTAATTCGCTGACCGAGGAGTTCTATGAGACCGATCCCCGGCGCGACTTCGTGCGCGGCTTTGCCATTCAGACGATCGGCCCGTTGCCAATCGCGTTTGCCAAGCAGATGATCGCGGCGAAGGGGGCGTGGGGCTGGGAGATGCGCCGGGTGATGATGGACTACAACCACTGGGCGGCTTTTGGCATGCTGGGCGAGATTCTGCCCTGGGAAGACAACCGGGTGGAACTGGCTGAGGAGCGGGACCGCTATGGCCTGCCGGTCGCGAAGGTCACGTTTTCCCTACATGACAACGACAAGCAACTGATCGCCTATGGGCGCAAAAAGACCGAGGACGTGATGTGGGCGGCCGGCGCCGAGGAGGTGGCGCAGGAGGCGCGCTATGCCCACCTGGTGGGGGCGGCCCGCATGGGCGGCGATCCGCGCACCTCCGTGGTGGACGGCTTTGGCCAGTCGCACGATATTGCCAACCTCTTTATCTGCGACGGCAGCATCCTGCCCACCCAGGGATCGGCCAACCCCGGCCTGACGATCCAGGCGCTGGCGGCGCGCACCGCCGACTACCTCATCAGCGAACGGGCCAATGTCCTGGCGAAACGCCGCGGGTCGCGGGTGGCGCCGCCCGTTCGGCATGACCTCTCACCGGCGGGAACCTGGGGTCGCGGCGTGCCCCGGCTGAAAGGGACCTCCAAAGCCACCTATCAGGACGCGTCATCCCGACCGAAACGCGGGATCGAACGCGGTGTTGGATAAAGTTGGATGAATCGGATGCAATTGGATGACATAGAAGCGAGGCTCACATGACTGACCGGCTGCCCTGGCCGTTTGGTGTCAGCGAGTTTACCACCCAACCCTGGACGTTCGAGCAGGACGTCGAGAACTATGCGCGGCTCGGCGTCGAGACCATCGAGGTCTGCGAGGTCAAGCTCGACGACGCACGCGCCGCCGAACAGCTGTCCTTGGTGCGCCAGCACGGCTTGGCGATCAGCTCGGTGCAGCCCGTCGTGCGCACGCTGTTCCCCAGCCTCTCGCAACCCGAGCCCAAGGATGTGCCGGCGCGGATGGCGCGCTTTCGCCACACCATCGAGCGCTTCGCCGAAAAGGCACAGAACGTGCCGTTCGTGACCAATACGGGCATTCCCCCGAAGGGGAATATACAACAGGTGCTGGACACTGCCGCCACCGAATACCGCGCGCTGGCCGATTTTGCTCAGGATCACGACGTGCGCGTCGCGCTGGAGCCGCTCAACGCCTCCATCATGAACGAGGAGTCGGCGATCTGGACGCTGGCGCAGGCGATGCGCATTGTCGAGGCGGTGGACCGCGCCAATTTCGGCATCTGTCTGGACCTCTGGAATATCTGGCAAAACGCTAACATTGCCGCGGACATCACGGCTTGCGGTGACCGAATCTTCGTCGTCCAGGTCAGCGATTGGCGCACCCCCCGCTCGTTTGAGGACCGCCTGATCGTGGGCCAGGGCGAGATTCCCCTGCCCCCACTGCTGCGCGCCATCTACGACAGTGGTTATCGCGGCGCGTGCAGTGTGGAGATCTTCTCGCACGGTGTGCCCAATGCGCTCTGGAAGGCCGATCTCGCGCAGGTCATTCAGGACAGCCGGGCGGGATTGGAGGCCGCCTGGCAGGCGGCATGTGCCATGCCGGCGCTGCGCTAGTCAGAGGGGGCCGCAACCCGACAGCGGGTGCGGCCATGTCTATAGGGCGTGAAGCGTTGTCCGCCCTTTAAGGAGATCATTCATGCGTTTACAGCATAAAGTCGCCATCATCACGGGATCGGCGTCGGGCATCGGCAAGGCCATAGCAATGGCCATGGCACACGAGGGCGCCGCCGTCGTGATCGACTATATCGGCCAGCCAGATCGCGCCGCGCAGGTCGTCTCACAGATCGAGCACGATGGCGGCAAAGCCTTCGCCGTTGACGCCGACGTCAGCCAGCAGCATCAGGTAGAGAGTCTGGTGGAGCAGACCGTGCGAAAATTTGGCCACCTCGACATCATGGTCAACAACGCCGGCCTGGAAGAAAAGCATCCCTTCCTGGAGATGCCGTTGGAGGTCTGGAACAAAGAGATCGCGGTCAACCTGACTGGTCCGTGGTTGTGCAGCCAGATCGCCGCCCAGCAGATGGTCAAGCAAGGCAACGGGGGGCGCATCATCAATATCTCCTCCGTCCATGAAGACCTGCCCATGCCGACCAATGCGCCTTACTGCGCCACCAAAGGCGGCCTGCGCATGCTCATGCGGACCATCTCCGTGGAGCTGGCCCCACATCAGATCACTGTCAACAACATCGGCCCCGGCGCCATCAACACGCCGATGGATTCCTCCGTGAAGTCGCATCCCGAACTGATGAAACTGCTGCTCTCCGAGATCCCGCTGGGGCGCATGGGCCAACCAGAGGATGTGGCCGAACTGGCCATCTATCTGGCCTCGGATGCGGCGGGTTACATCACCGGATCCACCTATTTCGTGGACGGCGGCATGTTGCGACAGGCGGGCAGCCTGTAGTCGGCGAGCAGGGTGCAACCAGCACGGGCGTGGCGCGTTTTCGCTCGCCCGAGAGCAGCGATCATGCGGACGGAGAGTTTTCCAGTGGAAGCGGATATCGCACGCGGCCTCGGCCACAGCGCGCGCGTGGCGGTCTATAGCGTCCCCGACAATCAGATGGCGGTGGGCAGCACGCTGGGTGGCCCGCGTGTCTGCGCGATCATCAAGGGCACGGGCGCCATCGAGAAGGTCTACAGTATTGATCTGGGTGAAACCGTGTTTGGGGCGCTGGTGCTGCATCACTGGGACGAGCGGACCGGCACGCACCTGGCGCCCCTGGTGGACGGCACCTTTACGCTTCATCCCGAGCATCAGGAACACACCTTCACCCTGTTGAACGAGGTGGCCGTCCACGAAGATATCTTTGTGCTGAGCGGCAAGCCTGAACCGGACGGGACGGTCGATCCGCCCGCCGTCTACTACACGGTTGACCTGCGCAACGACAGCGATAGCCAGGTGTGCATCGCCTCCTATGCCTTCTGCCAACTGCGCGGCGAGACCAACCACGATATCGTCGCGACCTACGATCGGCGGCTGGGCGCACTGCTGGCCTGGAATCAGTCGCAGCCCGATCTGGTGCGCGTCTTTGGCTGTTCGGAGAAGCCGACCAGCTTCGAGACCACGGTGGATTACGCGCGTGCCGTCGCGCCAGAGTGGCCTGGCGAGCTCGCGAACACGACCGATGCGCCAGGTGGCGAGACACTCGGCGTGTTACACCTGTCGCATACCCTCAAACCTGGCGCACACGCCTCTTTCGCTTTTCTGCTTAGTTTCTCTGGTGAAGGCCGTCATAGCGCGACGCAGACCTATCGGGCGTGCCCCAGCGCGGCGGAGGCGCTCGACCGGACGCGGGCGCATTATCACGAGGTGCTCAACCGCGCGGTGGTGTTGACCCCCAGCGTGCAGGTCAACCGGGGGGTGCTGTGGGCTAAGGCCAACATGCTGCGCGTCCAGAGCAAGTCGCCGACCGGCTGGTGCTTCGTCAACGACCCCACCCGCTCCAACAACAGTGTGGCCCGCGACACCGCCTGGTTCGGCTACGGCGCCGATTATCTGACCCCAGACTTCGTGCGCGACTCCCTGCTGAAATACGTCCAGTTGCAAGAAAAGCGTGGCATGATCGTCGAATACTACGACATCCGCACCAATAAGACGGCGGACTATGGCCTCAACATCAACGACAACACGCCCTTGCTGATTCTGGCGCTCTGGCACCACTACACCGCTACCGGTGATGACGCCTTCCTGCGTGAGGTGTATCCGTCGGCGGCCAAAGCGGCGCGCTATCTGCTCGCGCAACGCAACGAGCAGGGGTTGGTCTGGTGCACCGCGACCGGCACCTCGGACTGGGGCATCGTCGGCTGGCGCAATGTCATCAAGAACTACCGGCTGTCGGGCGCCACCACTGAGGTGAATTCCGAATGTTTCGCGGCCCTGCAAATGGTGTCGCAGATGGCACGCGTGCTGGGCAAGCATGACGAGAGCGCCACATTCGCCAGTGAGGCGGCCGCGCTCAAAGAGGCCATCAACGCCCATCTGCTCAACCCGGAGAACGGCCTCTACTACCTCAACCTCGATATCGATGGACAGCCACGCAGCGATGTGACGGTGGACCTGGTCTTCCCCGTGATGTTCGGCGTGGCCTCCGAGGCGACCGCCGCGCGCATCATCAAGCGCCTGAGCGGCGCCGACTTCTGGACCTCGGCGGGTATCCGCACGGTGCCACGCGACGCGCCGAACTACAGCCCCGGGCCCGAGCCGGCCTATGGCTTGATGGGTGGCGTCTGGGTGGCGGCGACGATCTGGTACGCGTTTGCCGCCGCGCGCTTCACGCCGGAATTCATGGCCCACGCGCTCAGTTCTAGCTTCCAGCACTACTCGCGCGACCCGCGCCAGAATGGCACGGTGCCCGGACAGTTCTCAGAGTGGCTGCACGGCGAGACACTGGTCAACCAGGGCATGATGCTCTCGCCCTGGTTCCCGCCGCGCTTCCTGTGGGCCGCGATCGAGGGGGCGGCGGGTCTCGATCTCTCGGCGGATACCGCGCGCATCGAACCGCACCTGGCGCCGGAGTGGCAATGGATGGGCGTGCAGAACCTGCCCTACCGCGGCCAGAATTTGACGTGGCTGGCGGTGCGCACGCCCACCGTGCAACTTTATACCAACTATCACTTTCATGAGTCGACGTCCTACATTGCCTTCGAGGAAGACATCACCGCGCAGGTGCACGCGGCAGGCGCCGCCACGGTGGCCCTGGGATTTCGCCAGGGAGAGCATCTGCTGCTCTTCGTGGGCAACACCGACAAACTGCGCATCGCGACCGCGTTGTATGTCGAAACTGACATCAGCGGCGCGTATCGCATGAACGTCTACGATAGCCTGCTGGGACACTGGGAGGATCAAGGGCTGGTACAGACCGAGCGATTGCGACAAGGCATACCCCTGCAGATCGAACGTCAGGGTTTCTGGCTGTTCGATCTGACGCAAGCAGTATAGCGGCGACGCTGCGCCGCGGATGGACACCCGCCGGAGGGTAAGGCGGGGCGTATAGGCGGACGAGAGACGTGCTCTGGAGGCCGCCTGGCTGACGGCACCTGGACACCAATAGTGAGAAACGAGATGAACGATGGATGCATCGGGCCGGCAGCGAGTCGTCATTCTGGGCGCCGGATTCGCGGGAGTCCACACCGCGCGGGAGCTGGCGCATTTGCTGCCCAGGGAAGAGGACTGCGAGATTACGCTGGTCGACCAGCACAATTTCATGCTGTTCACCCCCATGCTCACCGAAGTCGTCGGTGGTGCGGTGAATGCTGACGACATCATCAGCGCGGTGCGCCGCATCTCGCCGCGTATCACCTTCGAGCAGGGGCGCGTCGACGGCGTTGATCTGGCACACAAGCGCGTGATCCTCACACGTGGCGGCTCCGCCACCGCCGGGCCGGAGGAGCAACACACGCTGGAAGCCGACCAACTGGTGATCGCCTTGGGCGCCGTGACGAATTACCATGATATCCCAGGGGTGAAAGATCACTCACTCGCCATCAATAGCGTTGGCGATGCCGCGGAGATTCGAAACCACGCCCTGGAATTGCTGGACTATGCGGCTGCCGAGTCCGATGAGGCGAAACGGCGCGCGCTGCTCACCTTCGTCGTCGGTGGGGGAGGGTTCTCCGGCGTCGAGACGATGGCCGCGCTCAATGATCTGGTCCGGTCGACCGCAGAAAGTTACCCGCACCTGGATACGTCGGAAATCCGGACCGTGCTGGTTCAGCCGGGCAAGCGGCTGCTGCCCGAGTTGAGCGCCGGCCTGGCCCACTATGCCCAGATGAAGCTCCAGCAGCACGGTGTCGAGGTCATCCTGAATACGAAAATCACCGGCGCCAGCGCCGGCGCCGTGGAGCTGGAGGGGGGCAGAAGTATCCCCACGGCCATGCTGATCTGGACGGCGGGCGTCACGCCGAGCCCGGTGATCGGCGTACTGGACTGCAAGCGCGGCCACCACGGCGGCATCGTCGTCGATGCGTGCTGTGCGGTGGAAGGGCATCCTGGCGTGTGGGCGCTGGGCGACTGCGGCGAGGTGCCACAGCCCGGAGGCCACAAGAACTATGCGCCCACCGCGCAGAATGCGATGCGCGAAGGGCCACAGGTCGCGCGCAATATCGTGGCGCTGATGCAAGGCAAGCGGCCTCAACCGTTTGTGTACCAGCCGATCGGCGAGCTCGCCCTCGTCGGCAAGCGTTCCGGCGTGGCCAGTCTGTATGGCATTCATCTCTCCGGTCTGGTCGCCTGGGCGCTGTGGCGTGGGATCTATCTGACCAAGATGCCGGGCCTGGGCAAGCGCGTGCGCATCGGCCTCGACTGGGTACTGGATCTGCTGGGTGGACGCGAGGTCGCCGAACTGCCCGTGGCGCGGTCCCGGTCGAAGTGAGAGGAACGTCGGTATGCTTGATCCCAGCTTTTTCCCTGGCTGGCTACGCATCACCCATCTGGTGAATATCATCTTCCTGTCGTTTCTGATCCGTAGCGGCCTGCAGATCCTCTCGGCCTTTCCCCGGCTCTACTGGACTGACAACTGTCGCCCTGGCATCGAGTGGGTCAAGTTTACCCGATCACACGTGCCCCGCGAAGATCCCCAACAGCTTTACGAGCGGTACGTGTCCCAGCGGGAGAACAAGCCACCGGAAAGTGCCAACGCTCAGGCGCGGCGTCCTCGCAATCATCTCGCCAGCGTGCTGGTCTGGTGCCTGGCGGGCATGGGCTATTTGGGCTTCATGGTGGTGGGCGCGCAGAGCCGGAAGCAAGGACGGTTAGATGGAGTCGCCGCGCCGTTGCTGGTCTCCACGGTCCTGGCCGCCTCCACGGCGTCGGCCCTGCTGACGGCGCCGCAGCCACCGCCCCGGATCTATACCTCGCTGGAGGAAGAACGGGATATCTCGCCCTGGCTTGGGCTGCCGGGACACAAACAGCTCGGCCTGGGGCGGCACTGGCATTTCTTCACCGATGTCTTCTGGATCCTGAATGGCCTGGCCTTCTGGGTGCTGGTCATCATCTTTGGCCAGTGGCGCTATCTGGTGCCCACCTCCTGGTCGATTATCCCCGCGGCCTGGCAGTCGATCGTGGCCTATCTCACGTTCCACCTGGCGCCCAACCTGCCGGGCCAACCATTCGACGCCGTGCAGAAGCTCAGTTACTTCTTCATCATCTTCCTGCTGGCGCCGTTCCAGATATTGACCGGCGCCGCGATGTCTCCGTCGATCTCCGCGCGCTTTCCCTGGTACATCAAACTCTTCGGGGGACGCCAGGCCGCGCGCAGTTTGCACTTCCTATCCCTGATCGTGTTCGTGCTCTTCGTCATCGTGCACACGTTCATGGTCATCATCCACGGGCTGGGCAAGGAGTTGGCGCTGATCACCTTCGGGCAGGATAGTAACCGGGTGCTGGCGATCGTCATCGCCGTCCTCGTCCTGGGCGCGCTGGTGGGGTTGCACGTGGCGGCAACCAGGATTTCGCTGGATCACCCGCGGGGCACCCAGCGTGTCCTGGGCAGCCTGCTGAGCCGGGTGGTCGCGGTGCTGTTGAGCCGCGAGAAGTCGCGCCAGGAGTATCCGCGCGAGCGCATCTCCTCCTACTTCTGGGTCAACGGCCATCCACCGGTTGATCCTGCCTTTCAGGCGCTGGCCGACGGCGAATTTGCCGGCTGGCGACTGGAGGTTGGTGGCCTGGTGGAGCGTCAACTGTGTCTCTCACTCGCCGAACTCCGCGCCATGCCCAAACAGACCCAGATCACGC
>DASYGC010000467.1:0-2846 GCA_036000225.1 Ktedonobacterales bacterium
CGCCAGACCTCTCCCCCCAACCCCCTCTCCCGCGAGGAGAGGGGGAGAGGAAGATGAGTTGCGGACGTCACAGGCCGCTCGCGGGGGCTGGACGGTGCGAGCCGGTGGTCAGTTCCTTGAAGAAGGCGACGCCCGCCGCGACGCGGGTGGCCTCGGGGGCGGCATCCACCGCGTTGAGCAGCGCGCTGGCGATGACGGCGCCATCGGCCAGCGCGCCGATCTGGGCGACGTGCTCGGGGCGTGAGACACCAAAGCCCACCGCCAGCGGCAGGGGGGTGTGCTGGCGCACGCGCGCCAGGAAGGCGGGCAGATACTCCGGCAACGCCGCGCGCGCACCGGTGACACCGCTCAGCGAGACGCAGTAGATGAAGCCGTGGCCGGTGCGGCCAGCGGCTTTGGCCACGCGCTCGATACGCTGCTCGGGGCTGGTGGGCGTCACGAGATAGATCAGTTCGATGCCATGCGCGGTGGCGGCCTCGGCCAGCGGACCGGCCTCCTCGGCGGGTAGATCGGGAACGATCAGGCCGGCCACACCCGCCAGTGCGGCATATTCGCAGAAGCGCGCGACGCCCAGGCTGAAGATCGGGTTGTAGTAGCCCATCAGCACCAGCGGCGTCTTTACCCGCGCGGCGATGCGCCCAGCGAGGTCGAGACAGGCGCCCAGCGTCGTGCCGCGTTCGAGCGCCACCTGCCCGGCATGCTGGATGGTCGCGCCATCGGCCAGGGGATCGGAGAAAGGGACACCGAGCTCCAGCACATCGGCGCCGGCACCGGCCAGCGCCAGCGCCAGCGCCTCGCTCAGCGCGAGATTGGGATAGCCCACCATCACATAGGGCACCAGCGCCACGCGCGCCTCGGCCCGCGCACGCGTGAAGGCTTCACCGATGCGTGCCCCCGCTGATTCGGATGTTGGCATGTGTCCTCCTGAAGCGCATTCTATCGCATGCGCGTGCACTCGCATACGCGAACCGGAAGCAGACCTGCGCATCGCCGCCAGAGCGCATCCCCGCGCGCAGCGCCGGCACCGACGGATAACGAGACCCGGAGCGCACACCCGTGCGCCACGACGAAGCATGGGAGGGCAAGCACGCGCAAGTCGTGTCACCCCAATGTCACGCCCAGCGCGTCAGCGACGGTGTTGATGTCTTTGTCGCCCCGACCGGAGAGATTGATCACTACGATATCCTCGCGGCGCAGCGCGTGCGCCGCGCCCAGCGCCAGCACATGGGCTACGGCGTGGGCGGACTCCAGCGCAGGAATGATGCCCTCCTCCTCGCTGAGCACGCGCAGCGCGGCCAGCGCCTGGTCGTCGTCAGCGGCCACATACTGGGCGCGTCCGCTGTCTTTCAGGTAGCTGTGCTCGGGTCCAACGCCGGGATAGTCCAGTCCGGCGGAAAGGCTGTGCGTCTCGAGCACCTGGCCATCGGCGTCCTGCAGCAGGTAGCTGAGGGCACCGTGCAGCACACCGGGCCGCCCCGCGACGAGGGTCGCGGCGTGGGCGCCGCTGGCGATGCCCCGCCCCGCGGCCTCGACGCCGACCAGGCGCACCTGAGCATCGCCGGCGAAAGGATGAAACATGCCGATGGCATTGCTGCCGCCGCCGACGCAGGCGACGACGAGATCGGGCAGGCGCTCCTCCTCCACGAGGATTTGCGCGCGCGTCTCGGTGCCGATGACGCTCTGGAAATCGCGCACGATACGTGGGTAGGGATGAGGACCCACCGCCGAGCCGATCAGGTAGTGCGTCGTCGCGACATTGGTCACCCAATCGCGGATCGCCTCGTTGATGGCATCCTTCAGCGTGCGGCTGCCCGAACGCACCGGGCGCACTTCGGCGCCGAGCAGCTTCATGCGAAAGACATTGAGCGATTGGCGCGCGATATCCACCTCGCCCATGTAGACGATGCACTCCAGCCCCAGCTTGGCGCAGACTGTGGCGGTCGCCACGCCATGCTGGCCCGCGCCGGTCTCGGCGATGATGCGGCGCTTGCCCATGCGCTGGGCCAGCAGGCCCTGGCCCAGCGCGTTGTTGATCTTGTGCGCGCCGGTGTGCGCGAGATCCTCGCGCTTGAGATAGACGCGCGCGCCCACCCGCGCCGAGAGCCGCGCGGCATAGTAGAGCGGTGTGGGCCGCCCGGTGTAGGTGCGCTCCTGATCGGCCAGGGTGGCGCCGAACGCGAGATCGGCCCGCGCCGCGGCGTAGGCCTGTTCCAGCTCGTCGAGCGCGGCCATCAGGCTCTCGGGCACAAAGCGCCCGCCGAACGCGCCATAACGCCCCAGGGCATCGGGAAAGCGGTCGTGCTGGTAGGCTGGTCGCGCCGGTGCGGTGGTGGTCTTGTTCCTGGTCTTACGTGCCATGGTGGAGTTCATTTCTGTCTTCGACGCGAAATCTTCGTCGCATTAGGATTCATCCGTCCGTGTGCTGGAACGCAACCGATGCCACGCGTGCCGCCGCCACGAAGGCGCGCAGCTTGGCTGGATCTTTTACGCCGTCGGTTTCGGTGCCACTGCTCACATCCACGCCGCGTGGAGCAACTTGCGCGATCGCGCTGGCGACATTTGCGGGCGTGAGGCCGCCGGCCAGGATCACCGGCCAGCACGCGGCGACCAGGTGGGCCAGCGCCCAGTCGCCGCTCCGCCCCGTGCCGCCCGGTCCGGCGTCGTCCGCCGGCTCCAGCAGCAGTGTGGCGCCCGCCTGGATGTAAGCAGCGAGCGCGGGGAGGTCCGTCACTGAGCCGAGATGCACGGCCTTGATGACCGGCAGGCCGGTGGAGTGGGCGACGGTGGCGCAGCAGGCCGGCGATTCATCGCCGCTGAGCTGCACGACATCCAATCCGACCCGCGTC
>DASYGC010000468.1:0-2565 GCA_036000225.1 Ktedonobacterales bacterium
TGGCCGGCGGCGCCGGTGATGGTGATGTGGACGGGGGTCGTTGGGGCATGCGTGTCTGGTGTCATCGTGTCCTCCTCCCAAGGGTGTGACTCGCCACTCACTATGTCACAATATCGCACTGTCTCACGGGGTCTGGACCCCGGCATCCACAAGGGCGCGCTCCAGATCGGTGGTGACACCCAGCAGTGGGGCCGATTGCCGCAGATAGGGCAGGTCCAGCGTCGCCTGCTGCCGGCGCATGATCTCCACCACGTCGTTCCACTGGCGCGCGGAGGTGCCGCCGCCCAGCTGCCACCATTCGAGCTTGGCGAGGATCATATCTTCGGGCGAGGCGAAGCGAAACGCGCGTGCCAGGGGCCAGGACATCTACCTTCGCTCGTTGCTGCTGTTGCTGAGCAAAGGTTGTCGTCTTCGGGAGAAAGACGTCGACCTTGAACATTGTTGGAGTGTACAGGACGTTTACAGGACGTTGAATGAGGATCGGCGTCGAATGGCCGTAGCATCCATGCTGGTTGCCGCTTGAAGTCTGCCGCCAACCGATCAACCCACGCGGGGCCGTACTGGCGACCGACAAAATCGAGCGCGCGCTGTTCGTCGTTTAACACATCGCCGTTTGAGTGGGTGTTCGCATACATCATGCTCGACGTGATACTGCGGACCAACGCGAACTTCCTCGCCGGCGACAGCGCGCGGATGCCGGCGATCTGGATGCGCTCGATTTCGGGTGACGTGTCGCGCGATTGGGTGCGCATCAGGGAATCACCACCAGCATTTGGCCTAAAATGATGGTCATGGTAGAGGCGGATACCATCCGCTATAGTTTAGCATAGGGCACCGTCAGCCTGTATACTGGCGCCATTGACGCGCGCGTGTTCGCTTGAGGACCCTCCATGAAACGCCCCCTCTTTGCCTCGCCGCTGTCGCGCTTCGTGCTCGCCCTGGTGGCAGCGGCGGCCGTGCTCTACGCCTGCGCCGTCGGCGCGGGGCCGCTGCCTCCGCTGGGGGCCGCGCTCAATCCCGGCACTGGCGTCTGGACCAGCGCCACCGCCGCGCGACCGCTCGTGAGCCAGACGCTGCGCTTCGCCGGCTTGCAACAGCCGGTTACCGTGGTCTTCGAGCCGGACGGCACCGCCCATATTCGCGCCGCCACCGATCACGACCTGTTCTGGACCATCGGCTATCTCCATGCGCGCTTCCGCCTGACGCAAATGGATCTGGAGCGGCGCCAGGGCGAGGGGCTGCTGTCCGAGGTGCTGGGGGCGCAGGCGCTCAACAGCGATGGCTTCATGAATATCATCGGGCTGCAACGCACCGCGGCGGCTGAATGGCAGGCCCTGCCCGCCAGCAGCATCGCGCGCCAGGCGGTGCTGGCCTATGCCGCTGGCGTGAACGCGCGCATCGGCGAGGACGAGCGCAGCGCCAGCCTGCCCTTCATGTTCAAGCTGCTGAACTACCAGCCACGACCGTGGACGCCGATCGATTCGTTGGTGGTACAGGGCGACCTGATTTTCACACAGGACTTCTCGACCACGCCACTCGCCTACGCGGAACTGGTGAAGTCGCTCGGCTATCAACGCACCATGCAGTGGTTCCCGGTGCTGCCGCTCAATACGCAACATCCTTACGATCCCGGGCCTTATCAGGCGCCCGGCGCCCTCGCGCCGCTGCCAGCGCAGCTCACCGATGGACCGGCTACGCTGCGAGCCATTGCCGCGCTCGAAACGCGCGTACGGCAGCTGCCCACCGGTCTTGTGCGCCGCCTCGGTGACAGCAACAACTGGGCAGTGAATGGCCCGAAGACGGCGTCGGGCGCGGCGCTGCTGGCCGGCGATCCCCATCTCAACCTGACGCTGCCCTCGCAGTGGTATCAGATCGAGGGCGAATCACCGTCCTACACGTTCAGCGGCGTGAGCGTGCCGGGTTTGCCCGTCATCCTCATCGGCCGCACGCCGCACATCTCGTGGAGCCTGACCGATACCCAGAACCAGTCCACGCTGTTCTATCTCGAACAGACCGACAAGGCGCATCCCCACCAGTATTTCTGGAATGGCGCCTGGCACACGATGCAACACCTCAACTACAATACGCCCGTCAAAGGCGCGGCGCCGGTGCATCAGGATGTCTACCTGACGGTGCATGGTCCGCTGGTGGGCCAGGATCCCGCGCTGCCAGGCCAGACCCTCAGTGTGGACTGGATGGGGGCCCTGCCAACCGATGATGCCGACGCGCTCTACGCGGTACTGCGCGCCACCAGCTTCTCCCAGTTCCGCGATGCGCTCAGCGGCTGGAAAGCGCCCACCCTCAATTTCGTCTATGCCGATGATCAGGGCCACATTGGCATGATCGCGCCGGGCTACTACCCCGTCGTGAAGTCGGGTTCACCCTGGCTGCCGCTGCCCGGTACGGGCGAAGCGGATATCAGCGGCAGCATCCCTTACGCCGCGGTGCCCCAGATCTACGATCCGCCCGACCACCTGGTCTTGAGCGCCAATCAACGACCGGTCGGCAACGACTATTCCTACTATCTCGGCACCACCTGGAACGACTTTGACAATGGCTACCGCG
>DASYGC010000469.1:0-4006 GCA_036000225.1 Ktedonobacterales bacterium
TGCCTCTGGCAAGCGGGTCTGGTGGAAAGCGGAAATGCCAGAGAAAGAGCATTCTCCGGCAAAGGAGTGCGCCTTTGGGTCGCGAGTACCAACGCGACGAGGCACCGATCGCATAGCCTGCGGGCCCCACCAAGGGCAGACCGCGTGTGCTTGCCAGCGATGATCCTCCCGAAAGACCGCGACCCTCGCTTCATCACCATCCGCCGCGGGGGGACGCTCACAGACTCCGACCATCAGCTGCTCGCCCTGTGGGCCGCAACGTGCGCGGAACACGTCCTGCACCTGTTCGAGTCGGCGCAACCTTCAGACCCGCGGCCTCGCCAGGCGATCGCGCGGGCTCGGGCATGGGTACGCGGCGAGATCACGATGTCTGGGGCGCGTGCGGCTGCAGGCGCCGCCAACGCGGCTGCTCGGGAGTTGACAGGCGCGGCCCGCCATACCGCACATGCTGCCGGTCAAGCCGCGGCGGTGGCGCACGTCGCCGCGCACGAGCTCGGAGCGGCGGCCTACGCGATCAAGGCGGCGCGTGCAGCCGCTCCTGAAGGCGAGGGTGAGCGCTCCGGGCGGCTCGAGTGCCGATGGCAGCGCGAACAGCTCCCTGACGCGATCCGCGAGCTGGTCCTGGATGATCAGCGGTTGCGCAACGACATCTGCTGGTCGGTGTTCGACTGCTGCTAGGCCTGCGTGCAGGTCGGCACTGCCCAACAAGCGCGTCGAGCGGACGCCGTGAGCGAGACTCGTCCCGAAGCGAATGAGCGCCGCTCACGCGCAACACGTTGGGCTGCTGCTGGTGCGCACGGGACACGCGGCCCACAACCTGGTCCTGCCGCGGCGCAGTGCGCTGACCCTCCTGCAGCACGAGTCCACGGCCCGGTGCGGGAACGCCTCAAGGCCGGCTGGGATCACCGCTACTTGCTCCGGATCCTCGCCAGCTGATGTAGATGCGATTGCCCTGGGTGGTCACCCCTCCTGGATACAGAGTGCGGACTACCCGTCGCGTCCGCAGTGCCGCACGACCATGCACTTTCTGCTGCAACGAGACTCCGAGCCCGCTGAGAACGGCTGGCTGTGGGGCAGCGGCGGCATTTGCTACGTGTTCTGGTGCGACCGGTGCAAAATCAGCGCCATGCTTTGGCAGTACACTTGAGAACCCCGGCGATGGCGATCACTATCCTAAATTCCCGCACCCGATTCCCATTTCCCCTACTTCTGAATTCTTATCCGGTGTGCCGCGATCTGCCCGGTCGGGAGGTCAGTGGTACCATGGGGATATGCAACCGCGCCCATACTCTACGAGAGTTCCCCGATGCACATATTGGTGATTGAGGATGATCCACGCATCGCCGCTTTCGTGGAAGAGGGCCTGCAAGAGTTCGGCTATAGCGTAACGGTCCGGCACGACGGCGAGGAAGGCTTCCTCGACGCTCGCCTGAACGAATATGACCTGATTGTGCTTGATGTGTTGCTCCCGACCATGGATGGCATTGCCATCGCGCGGCGGCTGCGCGAGGCCCGCAACACCACGCCGATCCTGATGCTCACCGCCCGCGATCGGGAGCGCGACAAGATTCAGGGGCTCGACGGCGGGGCGGACGATTATCTCACCAAGCCGTTCAGTTTCAGAGAGTTCATGGCTCGCGTGCGCGCTCAACTGCGTCGCGGCGCGATCGAACGCGCCAGCGTCATGCGCGTGGCCGACCTGACGATGGATACGGCAGCGCGCCGCGTCGAACGGGCCGGACAGGAGATAACGCTGTCGGCCCGTGAATACGCGCTGCTCGAATACATGATCCATCACGCGGGCCAGGTGCTCACTCGGGAGCGACTGGCCGAACACGTGTGGAGTGATATCTGCATCGAGAGCAACGTGATCGAGGTGTACATCCGCTACCTGCGCCAGAAGATAGACGCGCCGTTCGCGGAGCCGCTGCTGCGCACGGTCCGCGGGCTCGGCTATACCCTCCGGGCGCCCTGAGCACGATATGTTCGATGCCGCGCGACTGCGTCTGACCGGCTGGTACATGGCGATCCTCACGGTGGTTGTCGCCGCCTTGAGCTTTGCCCTCTACCGAATCCTGATCAACTTGCACTACGTGGAACTGCACGCCATCAACCCCACCACCCGCGGCCCCGTGGCGCGTCTCTTTTCCCGGCACGAGCCTGACCTACTATTGCAAGTACTGGGCGTCGATCTTGGCGTGCTGCTGCTGGCCGGCATCGGCGCCTACGCCCTGGCCGGCCGCACGCTGCAGCCGATCAGGCAGGCCATGACCCGCCAGCAACAGTTCGCCGCCGCCGCGTCGCACGAGCTGCGCACGCCGCTTACCGTGCTGCAGGGCACCATGGAGGTCGCCCTGCTCCGCGACCGCGCGCCGGCGGATTACCAGCGTCTCCTGGCGAACGCGGTTGACGAGGTGAGCAGGATGGGCCTGCTGGTGACTGACCTGCTGCAATTGGCGCGCGCCGAACACGACCGGGAGACGCTCACCATGGCCGCCCTGGACGCGCGCGCTATCTCTGAAGAAGTGGCAGTGGCGATGCAGCCGGTGGCGGAGGGGAAGAAGCAGTATCTGGACGTAGAGTTAGACGGGCCGCTGCCGTTGCGCGGCGATGCCATCAAGCTACGCCAGGCCGTCATGAACCTGGTGGACAACGCGGTGCGCTATACACCCGCCGGCGGGACCATACGAATTGCGGCGCGGCGCGCGGGCAACCGCGCGTTGATTGAGGTCCGCGATTCCGGACCCGGCATTACCGCGCGCCACCTGCAACACATCTTCGAGCCGTTCTATCGCGTCGATACGGCGCGAAGCGGTGGTGAAGGGCACGTCGGCATGGGGTTGGCCCTGGCGGCTTGGATCGTCCGCGCGCATGGCGGACAAATTACGATCTCAAGTCACCTGGGCGAGGGTACCGCGTTCACGCTGTCCTTGCCACTCGCGGCGACCTAATTCATCGCACC
Source organism: Ktedonobacterales bacterium (assembly GCA_036000225.1). Taxonomy (GTDB): domain Bacteria; phylum Chloroflexota; class Ktedonobacteria; order Ktedonobacterales; family JADMIN01; genus DASYGC01. The sequence continues at coordinate 2,963 of DASYGC010000469.1, forward strand.
TGGCAGCCATGCCGCCGGATCGGCAGAGGCGTCTCAGGTTCGTATCATATTTCGGGCGTATGCTGGGGATAGCTGGAATAACCGTTACGCCGGGCATGGGTGGCCGGCTAGTGCGTTCTGTTCCGCCACGCCCGCCGGCCCGGGCGCGCCGCTGAGGCTTCCCTCATGCCCAGCGTTCTTTTCAGACACCTGCCATTATATTGCGCACCCAGATTACGAGGAGACACCATACATGCGCGTCTTACGCTTCCTTATTCCACTCCTGTTCCTGATCGGCTTCGCGATCCCGGCAGCCGGCGTGGCGGCCGGCGCCGCTCACGCGGCTGCCGCGCCCAGCATCACGCTCGACCCGAACGCCGTGCAATTCGACGTGGCAACGACGGTCACCGCGACCGGCGCGGGCTTCACGCCCCAGAGCGGGGTGCAAATTCGGATCGACAAGCAGCCGGCAATCGGCGGCGCCACCGCCGGCGCCGGCGGGGCCTTCAGCAGCAAGCTGACGGTGCCGGTGCTGACGCTCGGCCGGCATGCCATCAGCGCCACTGATTCGATTGGTCTTACGGCAAGCCAACCGCTCTACGCGGTCAATGTCATCCTCTCCACCAAGACTCCGCGCCAAGGCGAGAGCATCGTGATTAGCGGCGCGGGCTTCTATCCGTCCCAACAATTGGTCATCTATCTCGCCAATCAGGCGGTGCGGACATTGACGACCGACGCGTCAGGAAGCTTTCAGAACCAATCAATCGTCGTGCCTGCCTCAGCGGCAGGCCAGGTAACGCTCCGCCTGGTAAGCGGCGCGAATCCGGCTATCGAATATGACACGATTCTTACCATTCCGATGCAGGCGGCCACGCTGAGCATCTCTCCGGCCTCCACCGTGTCCGGCGGCCTTGTCGCGGTCACGGGCAGCGGCTTTACCGCGGGTGAAAGAGTGGATGTCACGCTGAACAACGCGGCAGCCGGGGCGGCCACGGCAACCGCCGCGGGCCAGATGTCGCTGGCGTTCTCCGTGCCGCGCACGTTGGCGCCTGGTACGTACACCCT
>DASYGC010000470.1:0-5074 GCA_036000225.1 Ktedonobacterales bacterium
ATCAGGCCATCCGCCAGGCGGATCGTGCCCGGCTCAGCTGAGCGTGCTGGCGGTTGCTGGTCGTTACGCGCTGGCGCGGCCAGCTCCGCCAGCAGCGTGCGCTTGCCCACACCCGGCATCCCCAGCAGCGCGAGCCGCACGCGGCGCACCACCGGGCGCTGCCCATGCGTCGCCCCAGAGGCGGCCCGCGACGCTGGGGTGGAGCCCGACCGCTCGGCTGCCAGCGACGGTGGCTTGGTGCTGGCCGCAACAGCTGGCGTGTTGGCTGAACTGACCGGCCCCGTAGTGGAAGGCGCCTCAAGCGATTGCGACGCGTGCATGGTGGTGTCCGCGGCGCCGGGCGTCCGCGGCGCGTCCGGCGCCGCGGACGAGGCGCGGCCTGGCGCATCGGCGGTGCCACCAGATGGCCGCGCGGGGGAACGCGGGCCGTGCGCGTCAGGAACCGCTGGCTGTGGCCGCTTGGGCTGATCCATGCCGTCGTGATCCGGGTGCGTGGGATGCGCGTCGCCTGTCCCCGCCGCTGACGGTTCCTCGCGCATGAGGTCTGGCGGCGAGGGGAGCGCGCGGTGCTCCAGATAATAGGAGTAGTTGCCCAGGAACTCGCGCACGGTGCCATCGCCTGGCAGTTCGAGTATGCGGTCCACGGCGTTGTCCAGCAGGTAGCGATCGTGGGAGACAATGATCGCTGTGCCCTGGAACTCCTGCAGCGCGGATTCGAGCACCTCGGCTGACGCGATGTCGATGTTGTTGGTCGGCTCGTCGAGCACCAGCAGATTGTAATCGCCCAGCATCAGGCGCTCGAATTGCAGCCGGCTCTTCTGGCCACCGCTCAGCCGCGCGATGGGCGCGTGCATGTCTTCGTAGGTCAGCAGCAGGCGGCGCAGCCGGCTGATACCCGCCTGCTCCGTCAGAGCCTTTTGCTGGCGAATCCACTCCAGCGGCGTCTGCCCCGCGGGCAGGGTCTCTTGCTCCTGCGCGTAGTACCCCAGGCGCACGCTCAGGCCCAGGCGCAGTTCGCCGCCGGCGGGCTCGATCTGCCCTACGATCAGCTTGAGCAGCGTGCTCTTGCCGCTGCCATTTGGCCCCACGATGCCCACACGCTCGCCAAATGCCACGGCGAACGCGGCTTCCCGCAGCAGCGTACGGCCAGCGCCCGGCGGCGGCGCGCCGACGCGCACCGTCAGATCGTGCGCGGTGACCACCTTGCGGCTGCCATCATGCTGGCCGAAATCCAGCGTGATGCGCCGGCGCACGAGCATGGGGCGATCCATCATCTCTTCGCGTTTGCGCTCGACCTGTTTCTTCATGTTCTCGGCGCGGCCGGCGAATTTCGGATTCTGGCGCGCCCACTGCACCAGCCGGTACATGGCTTCTTCCTGGCGATGTAGCGCCTCTTGCTGCACCTGGTACAGTTCGCGCATGCGCAGCAGGTGGGCCTCCTTTTGCTCCACGTACGCAGTGTAGCCGCCCACCCACGACGCGATGGCGCCGTCTTCGACCTCCACAATGCGCCGCGCCACGCGATCCAGCAGGTAGCGATCGTGCGAGATCACCAGCACCGCGCCGGGATACTCGTTGATGTAGGTTTCGAGGAAGGTCTTGCCCTCGAAGTCCAGGTGGTTGTCCGGCTCATCCAGCAGCAGCACATCGGGCTTGGTCACCAGCAGGCGCGCCAGGCCGATGAGCTTCTTCTGCCCACCGCTCAGGCGTTCCGCCGGCTGGCGCACGATCGCATCGCGAAAGCCCAGGCCCTCCAGCACCCGCAGCACCCGCGCCTCGTGCTCGTAGCCGCCCAACTCCTCGAAGCGATGCTGCGCCGTCCCATATTCCTCCAGCAGCGGCTCCAGGTGCGCGGGTTCGATTCCCACGCCGGCCAGCGTCGCCTCGATCCGCGCCAGCCGCAGGGCCAGCGTGGCTACCTCGGCGTGGGCGCCGGCCACCGCCTCATAGACGGTTTGATCTTCAGGAAAATGCGGCTCCTGTACCAGAAAGCCCAGCCGCAGGCCCTTGCTATAGACCACCTGGCCCTCGTCGGGTGGTTCCTGACCAGCCAGCACCCGCAGCAAGGTGGACTTGCCGGCGCCATTCTCGCCGACCACACCGATGCGCTCGCCCGACAGCACGTCGAGCGAGACCTCGCTGAAGATGGTCCGGCCGCCGTAGTCCACGGCCAGGCCGTTCGCGCCAATCAAGAGCACCATGCGGTCCAGTTCGCTGAGCGCCGGAGACACAATCGTATCGAGCAGATCATACCAAATCGTGGCGTATAAGAAATCAGCGGACTTCACTCGTCCAGCAGCAACTGGATGTCGCTTTCAGGCAGCACGCCATGGCGGTGAAACCTGAGACCATCAAGTCCATTGGGGCCAAGCTTGCGGAGCGGGTGCAAATGGTCGCGCCAGTGCTGCGCCATGCGGCGATTCTCTTTGTGGATGACCACCCTGAATACAACGCTCCAGAGACACGCATCCTCACCTCGATCGGGATCAACGTCGAGGCCGTGCGCTCAACCGCCGAAGCGCTGGCGCGGCTTGCAAAGAAGCCCTACAGCGTGGTTATCTCCGACATGGAACGGGAAGGCGTCAAGGATGCGGGAATCCAGTTGCTCCAACAGATGCAGGCGCACGGCATCGAGACGCCAACCATCTTCTATGCCGCGGGTTACGATCCAGCACGCGGCACACCGCCAAACGCCGCTGGTATGACCAACCGTGCCGATGATCTGCTCAACGATGTACTCGATGCGCTCGAACGCGCGTAGCTGGCGCCCGTGTCAAAGCGTCCGCTTATCCTGTTGCTCGCCGAAGACACGGCGCAGCGTGTCGCTGATCTCGCCGAGGGTGGCATAGCACTCCACCGCCTGGAGGATGCGCGGCAATAGATTGTCGGAGCCACGGGCGGCGGCTTCGAGGTCGGCGAGGGCGGCTGTGACGGCGGCGTTGTCGCGCCGGGCGCGCAGCGCCGCCAGCTTCTGTGCCTGCTGGCGACCCAACGTCGGGTCCACCCGCAGCAGCTCGGGCCGGGTCTCCTCGGCCATCGCGAAGCGATTCACGCCGACGACGATGCGCTTCTGTTCCTCCAGCTCGCGCTGGTAGTGGTACGCGGCCTCTTCGATCTCGGCCTGGATGTAGCCATGCTCGATCGCACGCACACTGCCGCCGAGCGCATCGATCTGCTCGATGTACTCCCAGGCGAGGTGTTCCAGTTCGTCGGTCAGCGCCTCGACGAAGTACGACCCGGCCAGCGGATCAACGGTGTCGGCCACGCCCGTCTCGTAGGCCAGCACCTGCTGCGTGCGCAGCGCCAGGCGCGCGGCATCCTGCGTGGGCAGCGAGAGCGCCTCATCCTTGGAGTTGGTGTGCAGCGACTGTGTGCCGCCCAGCACCGCCGCCATCGCCTGGTAGGCGGTGCGCACGATGTTGTTGTCGGGCTGCTGTGCCGTCAGCGTCGAACCCGCCGTCTGTGTGTGGAAGCGCAGCAGCCACGAGCGCTCGTCGCGCGCGCCGAAGCGCTCGCGCATGATCTTCGCCCACATGCGCCGCGCCGCGCGGAACTTGGCGACTTCTTCGAAGAAGCTGTTGTGGCTGTTGAAGAAAAAGGAGAGCTGGCCGGCGAAGGCATCCACATCCAGCCCGACGGCCACCGCCGCCGCTACATACGCCATACCGTTGGCCAGGGTGAAGCCAATCTCCTGCGCGGCGGTGGACCCCGCCTCGCGGATGTGATAGCCGCTGATGCTGATGGTGTTCCAGCGCGGCACCTCAGCGGCGCAGTAGCGAAACAGGTCGGTGATGATGCGCATCGAGGCCTGTGGCGGGTAGATATACGTGCCGCGAGCGATGTACTCCTTGAGGATGTCGTTCTGCACGGTGCCCGAGAGCTTGCGCACATCCGCGCCCTGCTCGCGGGCGACGGCGATGTAGAGTGCGAGCAAGATGCTGGCCGTGGCGTTGATCGTCATGCTGGTGGTCACGCGCTCCAGCGGGATGTCGCGCAGCAGGATGCGCATGTCCTCCAGGCTGGAGATGGAGACACCTACCTTGCCCACCTCGCCCTCGGCCAGCTCGTGGTCGGCGTCGTAGCCCATCTGCGTCGGCAGGTCGAAAGCCACCGAGAGGCCGGTGGTCCCCTGCTCCAGTAGATAGCGGTAGCGCGCGTTCGATTCCTCCGCCGTGCCGAAGCCGGCGTACTGGCGCATGGTCCACAGCCGGCCACGATACATGGTCGGCTGGATGCCCCGTGTGTACGGATATTCACCGGGATAGCCCAGGCGGCGCGCGGCATCCCAGCCGGCCAGATCGTCGGCGGCGTACAGCGGCGCGACCTCCAGTCCGCCGCTGGTGGTGAAGCGTGGCTGGCGCTCGGGCGCCTTCTCGCGCGCCCGGCGATAGGTCGTCTCGCGCCACCGTTCCGCGCTGCCGCTGATTGGCGCCGGCGCCGCTGGCTGGTCGCGCTTGCCGTTGCGCCGCGTCTTCCCGCTCATCGTGTGCCGCTCCCTTCTGGCGTTGGTGCGCTGGCTGGTGGATGCCCCAACGCCGCTTCGCCCTCGCAGCGTAGCACGCGCGCCCACCTGCCGCAAGCATGGCCGCGAGCGTTTGCGATGCGGTCACAGGACCTGCTAGAATGCGCGGCATGAACCGATCTTCCTTCCAACTTCGCGCGCGGGCAGGCATCTATGGCCCGCGGACGCGACGCACTACGAGGACCGGCCCCACACTTCCCGCATTGGCCGCGTAGGTCCGGCGCTGGTGCTACGCGGCGGGAATGTGGCGCCACTGGTGCGCGATCGCTCGCTGGCCGCTCTGGCCGGGCGCGAGCGGAATGATCGCGCGCGCATTGTGCCGTCCCCATTGCTCCCGCACGCTCTCCCCCTCTTCACCGATTCCGGCACCGCGCGCCGGGCATCCACGCGTGGGCGGCTTCCATGTGGTTGATGCTGATCGTCTCTGTGCCATGCGCGGGGACGGTCAATTGAAGGAAGTGGAAGTGTATGGCAATCTCTGACAATGAAGCAGCGCCGCTGGTGACGCGGGCTGCCACACGCCCGACGCCGCTGTGGCGCAATCGCGACTAT
>DASYGC010000471.1:0-1756 GCA_036000225.1 Ktedonobacterales bacterium
TCTCATTGCGCGACGTCGCCTCCGGTAGATGCTCGTGGTCCACCACGCGCACCAGCGCCGCCGTCTCCGCCAGGTTGAAGAAGACGAAGAGCGTGCCCTCGATGAAGGTCACGGCGTAGACCTGCGCCAGTGTCAGGTGTCCGAGGGCGTAGGCCAGTGGAATGCTGCCCAGCGCGAGCGCGCGGCCCGTGTCGCAGAGGATCATCAGCCGCTTGCGGTTCCAGCGGTCCACCAGCGCCCCGGCGGGAAGGCTCAGCAGTACGTATGGGATGGCGCGCAAGGCTCCGGCTACGCCAGCTTTCACGGGGGAATGGGTGATCGCGAGGATCAGCAGGGGAAAGGCGAGCTGCGAGATCTGCGATCCCGCCGTTGAGACACCCTGGCCGGCGATGAGCAAGCCCAGGTCGCGATTGCGCCACAGCGAAGCCGAGCGGCCCCCCGTCGTCGCGCTCCCCGTCGCCATAAGGTTCTCACTCCTCAGCTAAGATGGTGGGACACCGCGTTGCGGCCGGCGCCGGGCGCTTCAGTGACGCACATGGCGGACCATCCAGACCGGCAGAAATCTGCTCACCTTCGCCCGAAGCCGCGATTGACGAGGTAGATACCGACGAGCGCCACCAGCCCGCCCAGCAGTTGATCGCCTTGCAGCGCCTGACCGAGCAGCGGCACGGCGAAGACGGCGGTGAGCACGGGCTGGCCCAGCAGCGTCACCGAGACCACGGATGCCGGCATGTGACCCAGCGCGTAGTTGATGGCGAGCCATCCCGCGACCTGTGAGACCAGACCCAGCGCGAGAAGCGCCAGATACGCGTGTCCGGAGAAGCCCCAGAGCGCACGGTGCGCCCCGATGTTGAAGAGTAGCAGCAACGCGGCGCCGACCAGCGCGGGAATCCACAGCGACGAGACGGTGTCGAGATGGACGCGCAGCCGCTGGGTCGCCAGCAGATAGGCGGCGTAGGAGACGCCCGCCGTCGCCGCCAGCAGATCGCCCGCGCCGCCGTTGGAGTGCGCCAGCACGTCGCGTCCGGCGATGATCGCCATGCCGGCCAGCGCCAGCGCCAGGCCCGCCCAGTACTCGCGCCGCAACCGTTCGTGGAACAGCAGCAGAGCGCCCAGACCAACGATGATCGGCGCGTCGTTGCCCAAAAGCGTCGCTGTCGCCGCTGAGGTCAGAAAGAGCGAGGTGTTCCAGAGCGCGAGGTCCAGCGCGAAGAAGACACCAGCTCCGGCCGCCAGCAGCCAGACCGCGCGTGGAACCGGCGTCGCGCGGCGGCGCAGACTCCCGCCGAACGGGATCGCCAGCACGGCGGCGGCAATCGTCACGCGATAGAAGGCCGAGACGGTTCCCGGCACGCCGGCCCAGTGGGTGAAGATGGCGGAGAGCGCGATGCAGACCACCCCGAAGGCCAGCGAGAGATAGATGCGTAGCCGCGTGACCGCGATGGGCTGGGCCGCCGGGACGCTGAGAACCGTATCCGCCATTGTTCGACCTATTCTTTCCGCTCGCGCGTCCGCTGCGCGAAGGCTTCGCTTTCCAGAATCGCCGCGACTGCTCTATACCTCGCCATGTGTTTGCTCGACGGCCAGAGAAGGCGCACCGGCGACTCCAACCTGCCCGCGCCGCGCGAAGAGTCGTTTGCCAATCGTGCCGTTCGTGATCATCGTGCCGACGAGCACCAGCGCCAGCCCCGCCAGCGCGTTCCACGAGATCGTCTCGCCGAGGAAAATGGCTCCCCAGACGAGCGCCGTGCACGGC
>DASYGC010000472.1:0-7125 GCA_036000225.1 Ktedonobacterales bacterium
GGTGGGTTGGCGTGGCTGACACTGCTGCCCGCGAGCGTGACGCTGGCCGCGCCGGCAATCGCGCCCACTGACAACGCCGACAACCACCCCGCGCCGATGGTGCTGGCCTGCACCGCGGGCCATCTGGAGGCCTACGCGCACCCGTTGGTCGTCGGAGTGACGCAGTGGCTCTGCGGCGATGCCGACGCCTATGGGGGCGCCATCACGGTGCTGGGCCGGGTCAGTGGCAATGTCACCGCGTTCGGCGGCGGCGTGCGCATCAGTGGGCAGGTGGATGGCAATGTGCTCGCGGTCGGCGGCGACGTGGTGTTGGAGCCTGGCGCGCGCGTGGCGGGGGATGTCGCGGCGTGGGGCGGCACGACTCACCGCGAGGCGGATGTGCTGGTAGATGGCACGATCGATCGTGGCGACCGGGCGGTGGGCGCGCTGCGCGCGAAATGGTTCGGCCCGTCGGGCGCGTGGAGCTTTCCCTGGCCCGCGCTGCTCGCCTGGTCGCTGCTCGCGGCGCTGACGATCACGCTATTCCCCGAGCGGACCGCGCGTGTGCGGGTGGTGGCGCGCCGCGCCGCCGTGCGCAGTCTGGCGGTGGGCCTGCTGACGACGGTGCTCGGCGTGATCCTGATCGCCGTGCTCTTCGCCAGTTGCATCGGCATTCCCATCTCGCTGCTGGTAACGATGGCGCTGCTGGCCGGCTGGGTGCTGGGGACGGTGGCAGTGAGCCTCTGGCTGGGCGATACGCTCGTGGGCCTCGTCGCACCGCGCATGCCCTCGCGACTGCTGCGCGCGCTGGTGGGTGTGGCGCTGCTGACCGGGCTGGAGAGCATCCCCGGCGTGGGCGGCGCCATCGCCGTGCTCGCCAGCGGCATCGGCCTGGGCGCCGCGCTGCTCAGCCGCTTCGGCGGACGCCGCGCTGTCCTACCCGCCGGGACCGCCGTGGCGCCGGCGAAGTCGCTGTCGCGCACGCGCGAGCCGGCGTAACCGGACTAACTGGCGTAACAGATGGTGACGCATGAAACCGCGCGATAGTCAAGCAACGAGTCATGCCGCGCCCCTCGCGGCGGCTGCGCCCGTTCGGCGCACTCGTGCTGAACCCGTGGTACCATGTCTCCAGCGCATGCCTCGACCTCACGCGAACGGGAGGCAACCAGAGTGCGGAACACGCTCATCACATGCGACGACGACATCCTCGGCGGTACACCCGTCTTCGCCAATACTCGTGTGCCAGTGCGGACCTTGCTCGACTATCTTGAGGAAGGTCAGTCCCTTCCTGACTTCCTGGACGACTTCCCGACTGTCAGCCATGACCAAGCCATTGCCGTGCTCGAACATCTCAAGCAGCTTCTGCTGCTCCCGCCGGCATGAACATCTTGCTCGATGAGTGTTTACCTCGCAGGCTCAAACATGAGCTGCCAGGACATCTATTCAGGATCACGACCCGCCAGCGGCTCGACCATTGGACGCAGGCGGATCTCCAGCACGCGCGCACCTGGCCGCTGCGTGGCCATGAGCACGACGGCGTCGGCCACATCTTCGGCAGCGAGCATGTCTGAGGCCGCTACGCCCTCCGAGGTGCGGCCCGTGCCGAGGGCGAACTCGGTCTTCACCCCGCCAGGGCAGATGACGCCCACCTTGATGCCATGCGGGCGCAGCTCGCGGTCCAGCGCCTGGGTGAAGCCGACCTGGGCGAACTTGGTGGCGCAGTAGACCGCTTCGCCGGCGAAGCCCATCACGCCGGCCATCGAGGCGATGTTGATGATCATCCCGGCCTTTGCGGCCAGCATCACCGGCACGGCATGGCGGGTGAAGAGAAATGTGCTACGCATGTTGGTATTCATCATGGCGTCGTAGTCGGCGGCGCTGGTGTCGGCCAGTTGCTTGTAGATGCCGATGCCCGCGTTGTTGACGAGCAGATCGAGCTGGCCCAGATCATGAGTGGCCGTGCGCACAGCGTGTTCCGCGGTCGCTTCGTCGCGCACATCCCCCACCACCACCACGCAGCGGCGTCCCGCGCGCGTGGCGTCCGCCGCCAACGCGCGCAGGCGCTCCTCGCGCCGCGCCACCAGCACCAGATCGGCCCCCTTGGCCAGGAAGGCACGCGCCACCGCCTGCCCGATGCCAGAGCTGGCCCCAGTGATCAGCGCCACTTTGCCCGTCAGCTGGTTCGTCGTCTGATTGGCCATCGTCATGCCGCCTCTCCATTGGTTGCTCGCTCATCGCGAGTGATGTCACCTGATACGTCGTCGCATTGGGGCCACCATAAGCACGCGCGCGCGGGCGACGTCAAGGGAAGGACGCATCGCGGACGAGGGAGCGGCACTTACCGCGCGTAGTCGACGGCGAGGCGGCGGTCGCGGATGAAGCGCTCGACGAGGCGGCCCTGGGGCACGGTGATCAGGCGGGTGCCGTGGGGGCTGTGGAGCACGAAGTTGAAGGCGGTGGCGCTGTCGTCGGCGGTGGACCACAGAGGACGGGCGAAGATGGGTTGGACGATCTCCCAGCCTTCGGCCAGTGCCTCGCGTAGCTCGCCGAAGTGGCGGCGGCCGCTGTTGGTAGCGGGGCCGGGTCGGGCGGCGGGAACGGCAGGTGTGGGCGCGGCGGCGAGCGCACGGGCGGCGGCGATGCGCTGGTGAAGCTGCTCAGCATGGGCGGCGGTGGCCTGCTGCTCGCGCGAGGTCGTGTGTGCGGGCGGCGCCTGGTGGGCGCGCGGTGGCGCGGGCGTAGCGGAGGGGGGCGGGGCGCTCGCTGGACGCGGGGTAACCCGTGTGGCGCTCGCTGGACGCGGAGTGGCGCGGAGCGCGCTGGTGGTATGGCGCGTGGCGGGCGTGTGCGGCTCGCTGGGCAACTCTGGCAGATCAGCCGGGGTGCGTTTGCGCGTGCCCATGGCCTCCTCCTTCCAATTCCGGTACTCCCGCCCGATGGCGTGGGATACTGGTGCGCGCTACGCGGGGAGCGTCCCCGCGCGTAGTCGCGCCGCTAGAGCCGTTCCGCGACGCGCAGCGTGGCGCTACGCGCGCGCGGATTGGTGGTCAATTCAGCTTCCGTCGCCACGATAGGGTGGCGGGTGAGATCGCGCAGACGCGGGTGGTGGCCGCAGACACACGCGGGAATGCCGGGCGGGCAAATGCAGCCGCGTGCCTCGGTGCGTACGAATGTCTTGACGATACGGTCCTCCAGCGAGTGGAAGGTGAGCACGGCCAGCCGGCCGCCGGGCGCCAGTACGTCAATCGTCTGGGGCAGCACGGCTTCAAGGCTGGCGAGCTCATCGTTGACGGCGATGCGCAGCGCCTGGAAGGTGCGCGTGGCGGGGTGAATGCCGCCGGGGCGGCCGGGCACACCGACGGCCGCCAGGCGCGCGAGTTGCGCCGTGCGCGTGATGGGCGCTTGCGCGCGCGCGGCGGTGATGCGCCGGGCGATGGCGCGCGAGTGGCGCTCTTCGCCGTAGCGCCAGAGCAGATCGGCCAGCGCGGCTTCGTCGAGAGTGTTCACCAGGTCGGCGGCCGACTGACCCTGGGTGGGATCGAAGCGCATATCGAGCGGGCCATCGGTGACAAACGCAAAGCCGCGCGCGGGATCGGCCAACTGGTCGGACGAGAGACCCAGGTCCAGGAGAATGCCATCGGCGGGCAGCAGATTGGCGGCGGCGGCGACCTGGGCGAGGGCGGCGAAGTTCGCCTGACGCAGGAGCAGGCGGCCGGACGTGATGGCCGCATCCAGGCGCTGGGCGACGCGGGCCAGGGCGGCGGGGTCGGCATCGAGGCCGAGCACACGCGCCGCGGGTGCGCCACGATCGAGCAGCAGCGTGGTGTGGCCGCCGCCGCCGAGCGTGCCATCGATGTAGCGCCCGCCGGAGCGCACGGCGAGCGCCGCGATGATCTCGTCGGGCATCACGGGTACGTGCTGGGTTAGGATGATTGGGGTTGGGTGTGCCGCGTTGGTCGTGATGGGATCTCCTGACTTAGAATGGCAGCCTCAGAATGGCAGTGGCAGGCCGGAAAGGTCTTCGTCCTGCGTTTCGATGGTGTAAGCCTCCCAGCGCGCGACACTCCAGATTTCGATACGGTCGCGGGCGCCGATGACGCTGGCTTCACCATTGAGGCCAGCGTACTGGCGATACTTAGCGGGAACGACGATGCGCCCCTGGGCATCCAGCTCGCATTCGACGGCCATGCCGAAGAAGCGCCGCTCGATCATGCGCCGCTGCCGTGGGTTGATGGCGGCCGCGGCCAGCTCGCGGCCCTTCTCGTCCCAGGTAGTGGTGGGGAAAACGTAGAGGCAGGGCTCGATGCCGCGAGTGAGCACAGCGCCGCCGGCGATCTTGGCGCGGAAGCGCGCGGGCAGCGCGAGGCGCCCTTTGCTATCCACGCTGTGCAGGTATTCACCTACGAAGATGCCGGTCATGGTGGTGTTCCCCACTTTGCCCCACTTTGCCCCACAGACCGAGTATACCGCTCCCCATTGGCGGCGTGAAGCTGGTTATCCACGACTTTAGCCAGGAGTGGTGGATAAGCAGTGGACAAGCGGTCGATTGTTGTGGGCAGGGTGGATGGGAACGGGTACGGACATCGATCGCAGTGCCGAGTGGGGAGATGTGGGGCATGGGACTGGTGGGCTATCGGCATGCGCTGGAGCGGAAAGTTGCGCCTACATTGCTAGCGGCCATTCGCCGCTACAGGCTGCCCCAATCGGTGATGCCCGCTGGCAGCGTGAATGCGCTGGTCGCGACACTGGGGCTGTTGTAGAGCAGGACGATGGTCTCGTGGTTGGCCAGCGGGATCGCGGCGGGATCGCCGGTGTAGGTGGACTTGTGGCCATTGGCGTCGTAGAGCACGACGGTCAGTTTGTGCGAGGCGTCAACTTTGTAGCCGAACATTTGCGCGCCGCTCAAGGGCTGGCCCCAGACATGGAAGAAGTTGCCCAGGGTATAGACCGCTTTGGAGTCGGGCGACTCGACGTGGATCATGCCTGTCGGCTGATGGGTATGGGTGAAATACAGGCAGTTTTTGGCCGGCACGATACCAACGCCCTGCGGAACGGTGCCGCGCTGACCGTTGACGTAGACCTCTAACTCGGCGTGGATGTGCTGGGCGACCTGTTCGGTGCCCAGGCAACTGATGCCGTCGATGGGGTTGCCCGAAGCCTGAGGTGCGGGCAATGCGAAGCTGCCAGGCTGGGACCCCGAGAAGGCGAAGTGGGCGACGAGCAGACCGAGTAGAAGGACGATCAGGATGCCGCCGCCGATGAAGCCGTAGCGTTTGGCCAGCTGCATCTGCCGGGCGCGCTGGCGGATGCGGCGGCGTTCCGCCTGCTGCTGCTGAAACTGGGCCTTGCGGGCCTCGCGACGCTGGTCGCGCTTGGTCGATGGATTGTCCATGAGTCCGGCTCACCACTCCCGAAAAAATCACTTCCCGCATGACCATACCAGGAAACGCGAGCGGAGCGCCAGCAAGCTCACGCACCCCTGGTCGGAGGCCGCAATGCGCGCGCCGCGAGGTAAGTAAAGACACTTGACAAACTAATGCCTGCCAGGTACACTTGCTGCACAACCCGGAGGAGGTGAGCGCCCCCATGAGTCGCACCGTACGCAGCATCGTCAGCGACATGCGCGCCCGCGAAGTGCGGCGGCGGGCGGGCGCGGGCGCGACCAACGGCACCGATCCGCGCCGCATGCGCGAGCACAATCGCCGCGTGGTGCTCAACCGGGTGCGCGAACATGGCCCCATTACGCGGGTGGCCATCGCGCAGCAGACGGGGCTCTCGCGCACGACCGTCAGCTCGATCATCGAGGCCCTGCTCCATGAGGGTCTCGTGCGCGAAGGGGACACGCTGAGCGCGACGGCCGCGGGCGGCCGTCGCGCGATTCTGGTGCACTTCAATGCCGCGGCGGGCTACATCCTCGGCGTGGATATGGGACGTACGCATCTCACGCTGCTGCTCACCGATCTGGCCGCGCAGATCGTGGGGCGGCGCTCTGGTCCATTTCGCATCGATCAGGGGCCCGATGCTGGCCTGGCACAGCTGGTGTTGGAGCTCAACGGCTTCCTGGCCGAGCAGGGAGGCGACTGGTCACAGGTGGTAGGCATTGGTCTGGGCATCTCCGCTCCACTGGATGCCAGCGTGCAACAACTGGTCTCGCCGCCGGGCATGCCGGGGTGGAATGGCGTCGACGTGCGGCGCGCCCTCAAGCAACAACTGGGCGTCCCGATCTACGTCGACAACGACGCCAACATGGGCGCGCTGGGCGAGAGCCGCTATGGCGCGGGGCGCGGCATCAGTGATCTCGCCTATATCAAGATCGGCACCGGCATCGGCGGGGCGCTGGTCATTGGCGGGCAGGTCTATCGTGGCAGCCGGGGCAGCGCGGGCGAGATCGGCCACATGACGATGGATGAGCAGGGACCGCTGTGCGCGTGTGGCAACCGTGGTTGTTTGGAGGCGGTGGCCAGCGCCGACGCCATTGTCGCCGACGCGCTCGCGGAGAGCGCGTCGCGGCGCCTCGCGCCGCCCAGCGATGCGGTACCAGACCCCCCAGGCCCCCCCGGCGCGCCGGCGCACCTGGATATCGCGGAGGTGGTGCGAGCAGCGCAGTGGGGCGATCCCGCCAGCCAGGCCGCACTCGAACGCGCGGGCAAGCACGTGGGGGTGGCGCTCGCGGGACTGGTGAACCTCACGAATCCCTCGCTGATACTGGTGGATGGGGGCGTGGCGCGAGCAGGCGATCGGCTGCTGGATCCCATTCGGCGCGCGGTTGCCGCGCGCAGCCTGGCGGTTGCCTCGCAGCATGTGCGCATCGCCGTGGGCGAGTTGCGCGAGAATGCCATCGCCTTCGGCGGCGTGGCCATGGTGACGGATGCCGCGTTCGAAGTCAGCGGCGCGCTCAGCACGCGCCAAACCGCGCCGACAACCGGTATGCCAACCGACGCGCCGCGGCTGTCAGAGACGGGCGCCAGCCAGAAGTCGGTCCCTGGGCCACGCACGGCGCGCGCGGCGCGTGATCCGCCAGCCGCGGACCGGATCGGGCGGCCACCGTGAGTGGTTCAGCGGGGACCGCGTGCGCGGCGCGATGTGGTCATGGCTGTGCGCCATTCTACCTGCCAGCGCGCGATATGTTGCTCGTGGAGGACGTAC
>DASYGC010000473.1:0-2434 GCA_036000225.1 Ktedonobacterales bacterium
CCCACCTGCGCTCCGCACCCTCAGCCACCTCAGGGCACGCGGGTGCCGGTCGCGCGGTCCACCAGCCAGGGCGCCAGGCGCTCGGCCCACACTGCCCCGCGATAGACCCGCGGCACGATCACCTCGCGCTTGGGGTGCCGCGCCAGCCCCGCGATTGCTCGCGCCACCACCTCCGGCCCCGGCATAGGGCCACGTCGCCGCGCCGTCAACGGTGTGCGGATGAATCCCGGCGAGATCAGCGAGGCGCTGACTCCACTGCCACGCAGCTTGCGGTTGAGTGACAGCGAGAAGCCGCGCAGCCCGAACTTCGTGCCGGAGTACAGCGGATCGGTCGCCACGTGCGCCGACACCGACGCCACCGAGATGATCGCCCCGTGGCGGCGCTCCCTCATCCCCGGCAGCAGCGCCCGCGTCAGCAGCATCGGCCCCAGCAGGTTCACCCCCACCACGCGGCTGATGTCGTCGAACGACGATTCGATCAGTGGCCTCGCGCCGATGCCGGCATTATTCACCAGCAGATCCACGCGTCCGAACGCCTCCACCACCGCACTCGCCAGGTGCTCTACCTGGCGCGGATCCGCCATATCCACCAGGAATACCCGTGCCTCGCCGCCGCCCCGCGTGATCGCCTCGGCGGTCGCCGCCAGCTCGTCCGCGCGCCGCGCCGCCAGTGCCAGGCGCGCGCCCTGCCGTGCCAGCTCGAGCGCCGTCGCCGCGCCGATGCCTGAGCTGGCTCCCGTCACCAGCGCCACCTCGCCCTGAAGCTTGCCCGCCATGGTCATGCTCTCCGTTCCTCGCGCGTTCCTCGCGCGTTCCTCGCTCGCTCACTGATCTGCCAGACACGTCCAGGGTCTTTTCATGCTAGATACACGCCCAGGAACGCCAGGGCGTGGCGGGGATACATGGCGTGGCGACGCAGGGCAGCGGCGATGTTGGTGACACCGCGCTGGCGCAGCAGATTGAGCGCCGCGTTGCGGCAGGCCGCAAGATTAGCTGGCGCCCGGTCAGAGCGGACTTGGCAGGCGTCCTCACCGAACGTGACATCGCGGACGTAGTGCAAGCCATTCTCGATCTGCCAATGGCCCCGCCAGAGGCGCTCGAGCCGGGCGGCATTCGCCTGCTCGGGAGGGAGGCTGGTCAGGGCATACGCCCACTCAGCCGTCGTCTTCCCCGCCCGCACGCCACTGACATACTCGACTTCGCGGTGGATGCGGCAGACCTGCGCCAGCGCGGGCCAGCCGGCAATCGTGCCCGCCTCTCCGTCCTCAGCGTCCAGCCGCTCGGCCTGCGCCAGATAGGACGCCACCTCGGTCGAGCACTCCAGCGTGCGCCGCTCCTCCCGGTCGCCGTGCCGCTCACCGCCGACCACCACCCGCGCACGCGGCGTCCACGGATCGGCAAAGCTCAGCGCCACCGCCTCCACCGTCAGCGGCTGATTCTCCTTCAAGACGACGAACTAGTGCCCCCTTTTCGCACGATCTGCCGACACAAGGCGCGGCTCGCCAAGAGCGCATCCCCAGTCACCACCCGCCCGGCGAGCAGGTGCGCGGGCAACGCGGCGAGCACTGCCGCGACGCCGGCCAACTCATGCCCTTTGCCGACCGTCTCGGCTTGGGCCAGCACCACGCGCGTCTGCTGCGCGTAGGCGGCCACCAGATGCACGCCGGGGATCTCCTCGCCGTGGATGCCCCGCAGCGTCTTGCCATCGATGGCCAGCGCCTCTTCCGACGCCAGCCCAGGCGTGTGCGCGGCGAACCACTGCCCCAGCGCCCGCTCGAAGACGACGTGATCCAGGCGGCGAAACGCCCGGTGCAGCGTCGCCACACTCGGCCCGCGCTCGGCTCGCAGCCCCAGCGCCACACGGATCTCCGGCTCGCACTCGCGGCCCCATTGGCTGATGGCGTACAGACTGCGACAGCCACACAACAGCGCGCAGACCCCTAGCGCCAGCATCCCGTCGAGCGCATGCACCTTGCCTTGGCCGCGGCGCACATCCGGCAGCGTCTGCAGCGCTGCCCGCAATGACCCCTCTGGCGCCTCTAGACGCCCCTCTATCTGTCTCATGCCGCCCAGTTTACCTGATCCGTGTTAGCATGAAAAGACCCTGGGGTGATATAGTTCTCTTATTGTGCCGCACTTCGGCGCCGTGTTATACTAGGCGTTGGCATGCTTCGAGGAGGTACTTCTATGTCGGTGGCAACGCTGGTACGGGCCGTGGAAGAAGCGCAGCTGCGCGACGACCGGCCAAGGCTGGAGCCGGGCGATACCGTCCGGGTGCATCTGAAGGTGGTCGAGGGAACGCGCGAGCGCATCCAGATCTTTGAGGGAATCGTCATCCGCCTGCGCGGCGATGCGCTGCGACAGGCGTTCACCGTGCGGCGCATCACGCACAACGTGGGCGTGGAGCGCAGTTTCCTGCTGCACTCGCCGCAGA
>DASYGC010000474.1:0-8570 GCA_036000225.1 Ktedonobacterales bacterium
TGGCACGCACGCGTAAGCGTGTCGAGCTGCGGTGTTCTATGCCAATCGCGTCAAGTCTACTAGGAGCCTGGCATTGCCAACCATCTGCCCCACCAATCATCCCCCACCTCCACCGTGGGCGGGCCTTGCCTCGCTAGATTCGCTATGGTGGCTACTCCTGCTGTGTGGTGCCCTCATCTGTTTCGCGTGCGTTCGCCTGGATTGGCCGCGAGTGGCGCCCGGCACGCGCCGCCGCCGGGTGGTAGCGCTGTGTGTTCTCACCTGGCTCACGCTGTTCGGCAGCGTCTTCCTGCTCCTGACGATCAGCAGCAGTTTGACTACCGCGACTTCTACGTGGTATCTGGCTGAACTGGGCCGGCTGCGCGCGTACAATTGCTCCACGGCAGGGCTGGATGCGGCCTACCACCAGTTGCAGGCAGTTGGCGGCTGGATCATCGGGCTGTTAGCGATCAGCGAAGTCCTGAGCCTCGCTCCCGCGCGGGCGTGGAGCATCGCGCGCACGCGCTATCTGGTGCCGGTGGCACGCGAGGACGTGTAGTGACCGGGGGACGCTCACACGTGCATCGCGACCGTGCCGAGCATGCCCTCGGTCGTCGCGCCCAGCTTCTCGATGTCGCGCTGGTAGAAGCGACTGCCCCAGATGCCCACGACGCCCGACAGAATCAGCGTGGCGGGCACCACCAGCAAGATCGCCGCGCCCAATCCGAAGCCTTCGCTCCCCAGGCGCCCGGCCATGAAATCCGCTAGCGCCCCGATGGCCACACCGGCATACACGTCGCCCAGCAGGTGGGAGAGTGACAGGACAGTGCCCCCCGCCGCACCGCGCTCGGCGGCGGCCACCACATCCAGTGTCGCGGCGCTCACCGGCCCATTGTAGACGTTCAGGAAGAACGCGGTGAGCAGACCAAAGATGGTGAAGATCGTGACGCCGATCAGCACCTGGTTGGCTTCGGTCTGTGTCTGATACAACGCCAGGTGGGGGAGTACGAACGGCGCGCCCACCGCCACCAGCACGCAGGGAGCTGCCAGCAGGAAGCCCAACCCACCCGCCATCACTCGTGCCCCTGTGTGGCGGCGGCTCAGCCGGTTAGCCAGGTAGCCGCCGAACAGATTGCCCAGGATGCCACCGACGATGATGACGCCGCCCGCCAGGATGGGCAGCAGGTGTTGTGTGAGGCCGGCGTGGGGGAAAGGACCCGGCTGCGTTCCAATGATCCGATTGAACTTGTCACGATGGACAACCACCGTTCCATAGGTATCGGCCAGATAGATGGTCAGGAACGTCGTGACACCATAAATCCCGAGGAATCCCAATGCCTGCATCGCGATGATGACCCGCATCGTGGGGATGCTGAGATAGGTGCGCAGCCGCGCGGCGATAGAAGGGTGCGCGGCTGACTCAGCCCTGGCGGGTGGATCATCCTCGTGCCGGGTCTTCTCATGGGTACGCCAGATCAAGAAGGCGAAGATAAGTCCTGGCACGCCGGTAAAGAAGAAGGCGTAACGCCAGGTACTCTGATCGAAGAACGAGGCGAGCAGGAAGCCCACCGCCGCTCCGATCAGCGCGCCGGTGCTCCAGCGCGCCAGCACACTGGCGCGGCTCTTGGGCGGGAACTGCGCCGCCAGCATCGGGGTGCCGGCTGGATAATAGCTGCCCTCGCCGATACCAAGCAAAGCGCGAATACCGAAAAGAGTCAGGAAATTGCTGGCAAACCCGGTCAGCACCGTGGCCACGCTCCACACCGCCACGCCTAGGCCCACAATGCCTTTGCGCGCGACGCGGTCCGCACTGAAGCCGAGTGGCATGGCCACCAGCGCGTAGACCAGCAGGAACGCGGTCGCGAGCAAGCCGATCTGTGTGTTGTCGATCTTCAGATCCAGCTGAATGATATCGCTCAGGCCGGTAAAGACCCAGCGGTCCAGGTAGTTGAGAAAGTTGATGATGAACATCAGCCAGAAGATATATTTGGCGTAGCGCGCGGCGCCGCGGACGGCGGGGGATGGGGCAACCGTGGCGCTGGGGGTGTCGCTCATGAGGGGGCCTCCAGGGGAGTCCGGCGCCGCCGCGCGACGCGGCGCCATTGCCGCTGTCGCCACGATCGCTCTGATCGCGCGCCCGGTAGCCCCATTCTAACATGGTTGTCTACCGTCGGCCCCGGCTTCGATCCCGCTGGCAAGCCGCCCAAGCTGGCATTCGTGCGCCTTGCGTGTGCTATAATCATACCTGGTTAGTCGGAATTACTTTTGCTGGAGGATGGCATGCCCGCCGACACGACGACCGATGTCGCCCCAAAGATCACCGCCGAAATGGTCATCCATGACGTGGTCGCCAAGTTCCCCGAAACCGTCAAGGTCTTCCAGGGGCATGGCCTGCCCTGCACCGCGTGCCAGGTTGGCGCGCGCGAGAGCGTGGCCGGTGGCGCGCGTACTCATAGTCTGGCCCTCGAACCACTGCTCAACGATCTGAACCGGGTGGCCAGTGGCCAGGAGGCCGAGGGCATCAAGCCCGCCTACAAGGCGCCGGTCGGGCGCGGCATTCCGCTGCAAATGGCTGGCCAGGCGGGCGGCAATATCCGCCACATCGTCGCCATCATGAGCGGCAAGGGCGGCGTGGGCAAGTCGCTGGTCACCGGCCTGCTGGCGGTTTCGCTGCAGCGCCAGGGTCTCAAAGTCGGTATCCTCGATGGTGACATCACCGGCCCCAGCATCGCCCGCGAGTTTGGCATTCACGGCACGCCTACCAAGGGCGACGGCGGCATCACACCATTGCGCTCGCAGGGCGGCACCAGGATCATGTCGATGAATATGTTTCTGCCCAGCGAAACCGATCCCGTCGTCTGGCGCGGCCCGATGGTCTCCAGCGCGATCAAGCAGTTCTACAGCGATGCCGACTGGGGCAAGCTGGACTATCTGCTGGTGGACCTACCCCCCGGCACCTCTGATGCCCCCATGACCGTCATGCAGTCGCTGCCGCTGGATGGCGTCGTGATCGTCACCTCGCCGCAGATGCTGGCCACCACCATCGTCATGAAATGCATCAAGATGGTGCAGACCCTCAAGGGCAAGATCGTCGGTGTCGTTGAGAACATGGCCTACATGGAGATGCCCGACGGCAAGCGCATGGAGATCTTTGGCCCGAGCAACGGCCCCGAGCTGGTCGCGATGACCGGCTCCCCGCTGCTGGCGCAGATCCCCATCGATCCTGACATCTCGATGCTCTGCGATGCGGGCAAGCTCGAAGAGTACAACAGTGACGCCTTCGACACCCTGGCGACCAACTTCGTCACCGCGATGAAGATCGCCGCGGCTAAGCGTTAACGACCCAGCATACCTTCCACGGCGGCAGACTTCTGCCGCACGGTTGGTATTGCTTCCTGGCCGTAATTGACCGGACTTGACCGCATCTGTCCTGTTGCGCTTTGCCTCCCAGTTGGTATAGGGTGAGCGCATGGTGTCCTTGCCACCGTCGTTGCGTTGGCGTGCGGGTGCGCCAAGAATTGCTGTGGATATTTGTTGCATGCTCGCTTGACCTGGCAATCGCTGTGGGATTCTGTTGCATGCTCGCTTGACACCATATACCGAGAGACAGCCAGCATGTCACCACACGTCGGGGCACGGATCTTCGTATCGGGTCACCGGCGGATACCCGAATTTCCTGTGGGCATGTGTGGCATGCTCGCTCGCTTCCGTCCATGGGAATGATCGGATAGAATACGTGCGGACCCGTTCGCCACGCCGGTGGACATCCGAGCGGAAATGAGGCAGTGGCGCATGCCTGAAGCACCGCGCGTCGAAGCATTGACCGACGAGCGACGATCCTGGGCCACGCGGGTGCTAACCGACGCCTGGGGTTCGCCCGTGATGGTTTCGCCAGCCCGCACCCACCAGGCGGACAGGCTGCCCGCCTTCGTCGCGTTGGTGGGCGACGAGCTGGTCGGACTACTGACCTACGCGATTGAGGGCGACGCCTGCGAAGTGGTCACGCTGAACAGCCTGCGCGAGGGCATCGGCGCCGGATCGGCGCTGATTCATGCCGCCACCACCGCGGCCCGCGCTGCAGGTTGCCGGCGCCTCTGGCTCCTCACGACCAACGATAACCTGCACGCACTCGGCTTCTATCAGCGGCGGGGCCTGCGTCTGGTGGCGCTACGCGCTGGCGCGGTGGATGCCGCACGCCAATTCAAGCCCGAGATGCCGGTCATCGGATTGAATGGCATCCCCCTGCGCGACGAGATCGAACTCGAACTTGCTCTCATGGAGAGGATGGACGACGATGCCAAGCACTGAAGTCGAGCTGCGCGGGCACATCATTGACTCGTACATCCTGCCGCGGGTGTGGGCGGCGATCATGGATGCCGGCGCGCGCTATCAGGTGCGTGAGATGCGTGTCGGCCAGAGCGCGAGCGAGCCCAGCTATACCCGGCTGGAAGTGATCGCCGACACTCCCGCCGCGCTCGATGACCTGGTGCTGCAGTTGGAGCAACTCGGCGCCACGCTCGCCGAAGAACACGATGCCCAGACCGCGCCGGTCACTCAGGCGGGCGTCCTGCCCGACGACTTCTACTCGACCACCAACCTGCCCACCCAGGTGCGGGTGGAAGGCAGCTGGCTCGATGTCGCGGAGATCGAGATGGACGTCGCCGTCGTGGTGGAGCGCGGCGCGGGCCGCGCCTACACCCGCCCGATGCACGAGGTGCGTGTGGGCGATGAGGTGGTGGTGGGCTACAGTGGCATCCATGTCGCGCAACAGCAGCGCCCGCGCGAGCGCGAGTTCTTCAGCTTCATGCAGAACCCCGTCTCGTCGGAACGCGCCAAGACGCGCGCCATCAGCAATGTGGCCGAGCAGATGCGCGCGGCGCGCGCGCACGGTGGACGCGTGCTCTTCGTGCTGGGTCCGGCGGTGGTGCACACGGCGGCGCGTGAAAGCATCGCCAGCCTGATCCGTCTCGGCTACATCCAGGTGATCTTCGGGGGCAACGCCATCGTCACGCACGATGTCGAGGCCGCCATGTTTGGCACCTCGCTGGGCATCAACCTGCACACGGGTGAGGCCGTCGAGCATGGCCACCGCAACCATCTGCGCGCCATCAATGCCGTGCGCGCGCTGGGGTCGCTGGAGGCCGCGCGCGAAAAGGGGCTGCTGGGGGAAGGAATCGTCGCAGCCGCGCTGGAGCACCACGTGGAGCTGGTGCTGGCCGGCTCGATCCGCGATGATGGCCCCATGCCGGGTGTCATCACCGATACGATGGCGGCACAAGGGGCCATGCGCCGGGCGCTGCGTGGCGTGGAGGTCTGCGTGATGGTCGCCTCGATGCTGCATGGCATCGCGACCGGCAATCTGTTGCCCGCCGCCGTACACACGGTGGTGGTGGACATCAGCCCAGCGGTGGTCACCAAGCTTTCCGACCGGGGAACCGCCCAGGCGGTGGGCCTGGTGACCGATGCCGAGCTGTTCTTGAGCGCGCTGGCCGCCGCGCTCGCGTAGCGGCTACGTCAGACTTGGCCGGCGGCGGTTGATGTTGCGGGCGCGATCGGCGTGACCTCGGACGTACAGTAAGAACACCTGGTCGCCTGCGTCTTGATCGGGGTGAAGCAGTACGGACAGTCGCGGATGGTCGGATCAGCCGGCGGCTCCTTGTGCGAGCGCTGCACCAGCGCATTCATCGGCCGCACCACCAGGAAGAAGATCACGGCGGCGAGGATGATAAAGGCGATGATCGCGTTGATAAAGTCGCCATACAGGAACTTGCTGTTGTTGATGGTGAAATAGAGACCACCAAAGTTCGGCTGCCCGCCAATCGCCGCAATCAGCGGAGTAAGCAGATCTTTGACCAGCGCGGCGACCACCGTGCCGAATGCGGCACCGATCACCAGACCAATCGCCAGATCGACGACATTGCCGCGCAGGATGAATGCCTTGAAATCTTTCAACGCGCTCAAGGTAGGTCCTCCCTTCTGACTCCGGGCGTGCTCGGTCGCACGGAGCCGCCGGCAAAGGATGCGGGCGTACTTCCAGTATAGCAGGTATCGTACGTCTATTCAAGCGTGCCGTGCACCATTTTCCCTGCCCATATCACAGTTCGGCACCCCCCCGCGGCAATGCCATGCCACGCGGGGGCTGGTACCATCTGACCCGACAGGTTCACGCTTGTTCGGCGGATATTGAGCTGGAGCTGATATGCGGTACGGGTGAAGGCTTGACACGGCGCGAGACCCGAGGGTTTACATCCGTAAACCCCTACGGGCCGGGCGCGAGACCCGAGGGTTTACCTAATGACAGGTCACGAATAATCCGTAAACCCCTACGGGCCGGGCGGGAGCGGCGCACATCCATATGCCACTACGCAATGGGGGCAAGCACACGAAAGTCGTGTTACGCGCGCGCCACCAGCGGTAGCAGGATGCGCGAGGGATGGTCGCTGTCGTGTAGGATCGTTTGCGTCGCGGTGACCAGCTCGGTGCCTTCACCCAACGGCGCGCCCGTGTTGGGATTGCGATCCCAGCGCGGGAAGCTGCTGCTGGTGATATCCACCCGGATGCGGTGGCCCGCGCGGAACAGGTTGCTGGTGGCCCACAGGTCGATCTGGTATTCGTACGCCCGCCCCGGCTCGATCAGCGCCTCTGGCGCGTCAATTCCCGCCCGGAAGCGCGCTCGCAGAATACCATCCGTCAGATTGATGGCCCGCCCGTCGGGGAAGACATCCACCAACCGTGCCACGAAGTCGGTATCGGGCGCGCTGCTCGCCGCCCACAAGGTTACGCCAATCGGGCCGGTGACCTCTACATCGGTCTCCAGCGGTGGCGTCGAGTAGACCAGCACATCGGGCCGGCGCTCCACTGGGCGCTGGTCGCAGGGGCCAGCGCGGAACGAGACGTGGATCAGCAGCGCGCCGCCCAGCGTCGGCACGGGATCGCGCGGGTCGTACGCATAGCGGTCGGCCGGCTCGGCGCCCGGCGCCTGTGTGCTCAATGTGCCATCGCCGTCAAGGGAGTTGGCATGGCCGCCACTACGGAGGTAGAAGGGTGTTGGCTCGGCGCGTTTGAGCGGCCACTCCCGCTCGTCGCGCCAGACGTTCTCGCCCATCACGAAGAGCTTGATCGGTGCGCTGGTCTCGATGCCGTTGGGGACATCCTTGAGCCAGCGGTCGAACCACAGCAGTTGCAGGCTCATGAAGTCAATCTGCCCGTCGATCAGCGCCGCCGCCGACGTGAAGCCGTAGTCCTGATCGCCGACAAACTCGCCGGAGTTGCCATGCGTCCACGGCCCGATCAGGAGTTTCTGCGGCGCCGCGCCGCGCGCCGTCAGCGCGCTGAAGTTGCGCAGCGTGCCGCCCAGGAAGATGTCGTACCAGCCGCCGGCGTGGTACGCCGGCAGGTTCAGCCGCTCGTAGGCCGGCGCCACACTGGCGCGGGCGATGTAGTCATGGTCGGTGTGCCGGGTGAAGACATCGGCGAACGGCCGCAGACTACCCACCCGCTTGAGCGGACCGAATGCGCGCAGGGGCAGCTCACGATAGCCACCGTGCGGCAGGCCGTCCAGTTCGCCGATCAGCCGGGCGAGTTCGGCGCCCAGCACGCGCGGGTCGGGATTGCCCGCGTTGCGCCGGAAGACGGTGCTGAGCGTATTTTGCAACAGCCAGTTGCCCTGCAGCCCCAGTTCCAGCGCCCCGCCGCGCATCGAAGTGCCATCGCGTACATCGGCCCAACTCACATAGGGGAAGAGCGCCCTCAGATGCGGTGGCCGCTCGCGCGCCGCCGCCCACTGGGTGAAGCCGAAGTACGACGCGCCATACATGCCCACGCGCCCGCTACTGCCCGGCAGTCCCGCCGCCCACTCGACGCTGTCGTAGCCATCTGGCCCCTCGTCAATCAGCGGATACCACTCACCCTCCGAGCTGAAGCGGCCACGCGTATCCTGCACGACGATCAGGTAGCCCCGGCGCGCGGCCTGCACGGGATCGAGCAGGGCCGTGCCCAGCGGCAGATCCTTGCCGTACGGCAGGCGAGTGAGCAGCACCGGCCACGGACCCGCGCCCGCCGGGCGATAGATATTGGCGCGCAGCGTCGTGCCATCGCGCATGGTGGCGGGCACATCGAACTCGATCTGGATCGCCTGGGGTTGGGGCTGTGGTGTCGCCATGCGCCATTTCCTCCTGAACCGCTGAGATGAATTTCGCGTGATGCCCCGCGTTGCGTGGTGGCGACGCTGCGCTGCCGCTGAGCGCGTTAGGGGCTGGGGCGATGCGTAGGTCTTCTTCCGCTATGCTGTCTGAGCGGTGGACGAGGCTCCGTACACGCTCTAGCATACTCAACTGTGAGGATGGTAACACCGCTCCCGCCGCTGGGTCAACCGGCCATCACAGCGGCGGATAACCGGCCACCACAGCGGCGGATAACCCGCCATCACGCCGCGGCCAGCGGGCGTCGCACATCGGCGGCCGGCTCGTCTTGTAGCCCCGGCTTTTGTGGACGCGGGCCGGGCAACAGGTGGTAGCGAATCTTTAGCGCGAGGATGCGCTGGACTGTGGCGTTCACCTGCGCCATGCTCAGCACGCCACTGGCGATATCGG
>DASYGC010000475.1:0-7604 GCA_036000225.1 Ktedonobacterales bacterium
GACCAGTCGCTGCCCGGCCAGTGGCAGCGCACCGATATAGACTGGTATCTCGACGTGTTCGTCGCGCCGCGCCCGGCGAACGATCCCGCCCTGCTCGCCTCCGCCGGTGCGCTGGTCTTCCCCTACACCTATGCCGCGCGCGCGCGTTTCTGGGATGGCGGCTGGGGCTACGTCACGGCACTGCTCGCCGCCCTGCGCGCCACGCAGCTCACCCTGAGCGATCTCACGCGCTCGCAAGCCGCCTTCACTGAGGCGCTGGCCGTGTTGGGCGAGCGGCTGCATCTGCAGACGGTGCTGAGCCTGTGTGCGCTCTATGGCCCGCGCACACTCGCCGCCTGGCTGGGTCAGCCCGAACTAGTGGACACGCTGCGCGCGCAGTGGCGGCGCGATCTACTGGCCGGCGCCATCGAAGACCTCGCCCAGACGCCCCACTCGCGCCGCGCCGTCGTCAGCGCGCTGTGCTACCCACAGATGGAAGAGCAACTGCAGCCGCGCATGGCTTTGCCGCCGTACCAACTTTTCCAGTTGCTGCCCGGTGCGCCCCATGCTCCGCTGCACTCGATCCACGTGCACCGCTCGCTGGATGTTGGGGGCGGCGCGCCGCTGGATTTCTACCACGATCTCGCGTGGCTGCGCGAGGCCAGCGCCCGGCTGGGTCGGCCAGTGGGTAGCATCACGATTGTGGCGCACAATCTGCACGCCTATGTGGCCGACGGGTCGGAGGGTGAGGGCCAGGAGTCACCCAGGGAAACGATCCAGCGGTGGCTCTGCCGCGTGACCGACGGCTACGCAACCGGTGCCGGCATGCCCCGCGCGATCGCGCGAGAGCCACACTATCAGGCCAATATCGCGCGCATTTGGGCACGCTGGCAAGAGGAGGTGACCACATGAGCATGCTCGTGCGCGCCGAGATCGAGGCGCGCATCGCTCAAGGCCAGTTGGCCTTTACCCCCGAGTTGGACGAACTGCAACTGCAAGCGCACGCCGTCGATCTGCGTCTGGGCTACACCTTCCTCATCCCGCGCCAGTGGCAGGTTACCGACCGAGGTCGCGTCGCCCTCACCTTCGATCACCTCGAAGGTGGCGACCAGCGCTTCGATGTCGTGGAACTGGAGCCGGGCCAGTATTTCGAGGTGCTGGTTGGCGAGGGGGTGATCGCCTCCACGCTGGAGCGTATCGCCCTGCCCACCGATCTCGCCGGCCACCTCTATCCGCGCTCGTCAGTCAACCGGCGTGGTCTGGCGGTGGACCTCAGTGGTATCGTCGACGCCGGCTACCAGGGCAACCTCATCATCCCCGTCCACAACAACAGCCTCAGCCGCGTCGTGCGCATCTACCCCGGCGAGCGCTTTTGCCAGTTGACCTTCACCCGTCTGACGACCGCGGCCACGCCGCGCGCCAGCCGCTACCAGAACAAAGATATCGTCGTCGGCGTGCTGCCCGAGCACAACCCTGACGAGGTCGAGCTGATCCGCACCGGCCGCATTGACGAGTTGAAACGGCGCTTCAAAGTTGCTCCTCGGGATGTGGCGCCATGACGCAGTTCGATGCCGCCTACCGCGAGTTGCTGCGCCGCATCATGACCGAGGGCAGCGCCGAGACCAACGCCCGCACCGGCCACGCCACCCGCGCGCTACCCGGCCTGACCATCGAGGTTGACGCCGGTTTCCCGCTGCTGACGCTGCGGCGCATCCCGCTGCGCGTCTTCATCGCCGAGCAGGTGTGGTTCCTCACGGGCAGCCGCCGCCCCGAAGAGTCGCTGCGCCAGTTCACCAAGATCTGGGATGACTTCACCAACCTCAACGGCGTCGTCCCAACCGCCTATGGCTATCGCTGGCGCCACCACTTTCGCCGCGACCAGATCGCCGAACTGGTGGCCCTGCTCGAACGCGACCCCAGTTCGCGCCAGGGCGTCGTCATCGCCTGGGACCCCGGCGCCGACGGCCTGGATACCCAGCGCCCACGCAAGAATGTGCCCTGCCCCTACTCGTTCACGGTCAATATCATCGGCGGCGCGCTCCATCTGCACAATATGGTGCGCTCAAACGATATGCTGCTCGGTTGCCCGCACGATGTGGCGGGCTTCGCGCTGCTCCAGCGCATCCTGGCGGCGCGGCTGGGCGTGCACGTGGGCAAGTACACCCACTCGATCTCCAACGCGCACATCTACGACATTCACTACGAAGCGGCGCGCGAGCTGATGGCGCGCGAGCACGAGCACGCCGAGATCGAGCTCGCCGTCGGCGCCGACGCCCTGGCGCGGGCCGAACGCGGCGACTTCGCGCTGGTCGAGGAGATCGAGGCGCAGCTCATGGAGCAGTATCATCCGCTGCCCGCCATCAAGGGCTTACACATCGTCGTCTGACACCACGTCTCCGCGGTCCGCGTTATCGGCTTCGTAGTGGCGCACGGGTGTGCGCTCTGGCCTCGTTATGGTGGTGCACGGTGGCAACGCTACGCGACGGGTGTGCAGTCTGGACCTCGCCATCGGTTTCGGCGTGGCGCACGGGGTGTGCTCTGGCACCCGTTATGCGATGCGCACGGAAACGCGCTCGCCGTCACCACCGCCGCTCGCGGCACCGTCATCCAAAGCACGCTGAAGATCCCAGCTCGCGTTGCGCCAGTGACCGGCCCCGCTCTATCATCTCGAAAGAATTTGGGCCTATACTGGTGGGAGCAGCGAGCGAGTCCCTCTCAATCGCCAGCACCAATCTTTCCCAGATGTCGGATCAACCGGCTGGATAGCAGGAGCGCCACGCATGAGTCTCTTTGGCGGTTTGTTTGGTGGGAAGTCCGGTCAGCAGGCCGATCCCGAGCACCCGGATCGCTTGCCACCGGGGCAGTATCTGACGAAGAAGTGGCCGGTGCTCAGCTACGAATCCACGCCGCGCTTCGATCCCGCCGCCTATCGCTTCAAGGTGTGGGGCACCGTCGAACAGCCCTTCGAGCTCACCTGGGACGAATTGAGGGCGTTGCCGCGCACCCAGCTGACGACCGATATCCACTGCGTCACCACCTGGAGCCGCTACGACAACGCCTGGGAGGGCATCCCCGTGCGCGCGATCATCGAGCGCGCCAAACCGACCGCCGACACCCAGTTCGTCGTCGCCCACTCATGGACCGGCTATACCACCAACCTGCCCTACAGCGATTTCGCCGCGGATGACGTGCTGATCGCCTTCAACCACGATGGCGCCGAGATCGAAGCCGAGCATGGCGGCCCGGTACGACTGATGGTGCCGCGCCTGTACTTCTACAAGAGCGCGAAGTGGCTCAGCGGCATCGAGTTCCTGGCGAAGGATCGGCCAGGCTTCTGGGAGGTGCGCGGCTACCACAATCACGCCGACCCCTGGCAGGAAGAGCGCTACTGGTGACCAGCCGCGCCACGATCAGCGCGGTGCATGGCTGGGAGTGGCCGCGTACCCTGGCGGACCAGGTGACGGAACTGCTGAGTGCTCGCGAGCCACAGCGGTGAGTCGCCTCCGTACCGCGCCCGAACCGCTCGACGGAGTATCCGACCCAGGCGCTCCATCGCGCGGTATACTGGATCAGCGCCGCTGGCGCGGCAGATCGCGGTCCGCGCGCGACAGCCATCGCCAGCCAACCGGTACGGGAGCATACCGCACGTGACCAAATCCAGCCCGCGCACCAGTCGCACCGTCCAATCGAAGCCGCCGATGCCGTCGTTGTCCGAACCACCCACCGGCACCGATGCGACCGAGGCCAAACTGCTGCGGCGCAACCGCGAGCTGGCGATCCTCAATGCGATCGCCGGCGCGCTCAATCGCTCGCTTGATATGCGCGAGGGGCTGCGCGAGACGCTGGAACTGGTGGGCGAGTTGTTGGGGCTGCGCGCGGGCTGGGTCTGGCTGCTCGATGATGCCGGCCAGCCGCATCTGGCGGCGGCACAGGCGCTGCCGCCCTACCTGGCGGACCCCGAGCATCCCGAGCGCATGTCTGGCTCTTGCTACTGTCTGAAGACGTTCGTGCACGGCGATCTGCGTGGGGCGGCCAATGTCAACATCGTCGAGTGCAGCCGCCTGTGGGAGGCCTATCACGAGCCGGGCCACGCCGCCCAGGCCGAAGGTCTGCGCTATCATGCCAGCATTCCGCTCTATGCCGGCACGAAACAGCTTGGCGTGATGAACGTCGCCAGCACCGACTGGCGCCGGCTCGAACCCGAGGACCTGCGTTTCCTCTATACCATCGGCAATCAGGTGGGGCTGGCCATCGAACGCGCGCGCCTCTCCGCCGAAGGCACGCAAGCCGCGGCGCGCCTGGCCACCGCCGAGGAGCGCAACCGTCTGGCGCGCGAGATCCACGACACATTGGCACAGAACCTGGCCGGCATCACCCTCTATCTCGAAGCCGCCGAACAGGCGCTGCCCCGCGCCAGTGCCCGCGCGCGCGAGGGCGTGCACCGCGCGCTGGACCTGGCGCGCACCGCGATGCAGGAGGCACGACGCTCGGTCGCCGATCTGCGCGCCGGCCCACTGCAAGATCGCACGCTACCCGAGGCGGTGGGCGAGCTGGCGGCGCAGACCGCGCGCGAGACGGGCGCCGCGCTCGACTACGCACCGCCGGAGGACTTCCCACGGCTGCCAGCGCGCATCGAAGCGGGTCTCTACCGTATCGCCCAGGAAGCGCTCACCAACATCGCGCGCCACGCGCACGCGGCCCAGATCGGCGTGATGCTCCAGCGCGACGTGGACACCGTGCTGCTGGCCCTGGTCGACGATGGTGCTGGCTTCGATCCCGAGCACCTGGCTCAGCCGGTGAGCGCGGGGGAGGACGACGAGGGCCACTTCGGGCTGGTCGGCATGGGCGAGCGCGCGCGTCTGCTGGGGGCGACGCTGGAGTTGGAGAGCGCGCCTGGCGAGGGCACGCGGCTGGAAGTGCGGGTTCCGCTGCCATGATCCGCCTGCTGCTGGTCGACGACCATCCCATGACACGCGGCGGCATTCGCTTCGCGCTGGAGACTCAGCCCGATTTCGCCGTGGTGGGTGAGGCGAGCGACGGCGCTGAGGCGCTGCGCCTGGCGGAACAGCTTCACCCTGATATTGTCCTGCTGGATCTGGCCATGCCCGGTATGAACGGGGTCGAGGCCACCCGCCGCTTGCGCGCCGCGTTCCCCGAGCTGCATGTGCTGGTCTTCACGGCTTATGGCGACGACGAAAGTGTCGTCGAGGCGCTGCGCGCGGGGGCCGTCAGCTACCTGCTGAAGGATACCCGTGGCGAAGATCTCTGCCGTGCCGTGCGTCTGGCATACGAAGGCAAGCTCGTGCTGGAACCGGCCATCGCCGCCAAGCTGATCCGCCACGTGGCTAGCCCCACATCGCCTGCCTCACCGGCGGGGGTCCGCGCCGTTCCCACGCCACCTGTGCGTCCCGCACCCATCATCCAGGTGGAGCTGACCGAGCGCGAACACGAAGTGCTGCAACTCATCGCCCTGGGGCTGCCCAACAAAGAGATCGCCGCGCGCCTCGTGATTAGCGAGCGCACGGCGAAATTTCATGTCAGTTCGATCATGGGCAAACTGGGCGCCTCGAACCGCACCGAAGCGGTCTCGCTGGCGGCCCAGCGTAACCTGGTGCAACTCTAACTGGCGGGTGAATCCAGGCGACGCTCCGCTATACCCATGCGCCCCTACGGCGTGCCGCCGCAAAGTCCACCTGCGTTGACTGGAAGAAATGCCACTAACTGGCCTTGCGCGCGCGCTGATACTCGCCGCTGAGCTGCACGATGAGCTGGCGGGCCTGCGCGAAGGTGGTGCCAGGCGCTGGCTCCGGCTTGCCCAGCGCGGCGCAGAGCTTGCCGATGCTGGCGAGCTGTTGCTCCGTGGCGGGCGGCTCGCTCGCGGGGGCGGCGGGTGTCGCGGCGGCTGGGCGGCTCACCGGCGCGCTGGCGGCGGACTCACGCACGATGGTGGCCTCTGGACGCGGGCGGGCAACGGCAGCACGGCCACTTGCCGGTTCGGCCACATTGGCGCCTTCATCCGGCTTCGCGGCGACAACGGTGCTGCCCGTGGGCCGCGGCAGCTTCGCGCGCAGCTCGTGCAGCAGCGGCTCGGGGATGCGCCCACCGCGCTCGACGGCTACCCAGGCCACCGGCAGATTGTACAGGTAACGGCCAACGCCCCAGTGCACCGCGGCGCGCTTGAAGCAGTGCGAGACCGCGCCCAGCGACTGCTCGAAGTTGCTAGCTGACCCGACATCGGACTTGGCCACGCCATGCACGATAAGGGTACCCTTGGTCACCATCAGGTCGCCATTCTCGATCACCAGTGGTGTCCAGTCGAACGACCAGTTGCCCGCACCGACGACCGCATCCAGCCGATCCTGCACCGCGCGCGCGTCAATATACGCCACCACCTGCGCCCGGTTCGTCTGCTCGTTCACCTTGCCCTGCACGCGAAAATCCACATCGCGCGGCTCGAACGGCTCGCGCAGGCGCCGCCCAATCTCATCCCACTGCTCGCGGGTGAGGGTTGACTGCTGCGCGTTTGTGGTAGGCGCGGTTGGAGTGGATGGGATATCGATTACCTGTGATTGAGTTGAATGGTTTGGCATGTTGTTCCTCCTGAGGGATGATGGGGACGGCGGGTGTGCCGTCGTGTTAGAACATTCTTTCTCTCGAGTACGGAACCGGTGATAGTGCCTGCCTCAGTCGTGCGCACTTCGCAAAGTAGATCACTTGTTCTACATAATAGCATGGGTGCGCGCTATGCGCAAGCTCGCCGTATGAACTCCACCAAACGTAGGGTTCCCGCTGGCACCAGAGACGCCGGCCAGGCGATAGTCGCTTTCCGCTCGTCGCATGCTATAATCAGCGCTCAAAGCTATCTGCCACCGATCGGAGGGAGCCATGTACGCGGGATTGCTTATGTCGGCGCTGGTGGCCAGCATCAGTGCCACCGTTTCCCTAGCTGGTGACCGGCGTGAAGCGCGTGCCGCTCGCACTCGCCTTGGGAATAGGCATCGCGCTGAGCATCCTCTGCGCGGTGTTCGCGCATCTCTACCCGTGGACCAATCTGCTCGTGCTGCTCGTCGGCATCGCGGCGGGCGTGCTGCTCGGGCGCAGCCTGCCTGAACGCATCACGCCGTTCGCCGTCGTGCTGCTGGTGCTCAGCGCGCTCGACATGACGCAGATCGCCCTGGCGGGTCATGGGTCGTCGTCGCAGTCCGCTGGGGTCATCCCTCCACCGGGGCAATGGGCGGGGAACTTCTTCCTCCTGCTGCCCTGGGGGCGCTTCAATATTGGCATCTTCGACATCTTCCTCTTCGCCGCCATCGCCGAACACTGTCGCCGGCGCGGCTTTACCTTCTTGTTCACTCTGCTGCCCAGCCTCATCGGACTGGTGTTCGCCTATGCCTTCCTGCAATTCTTCTATCACGGTCCGCTGCCCCTCATTCCCTTCCTCACCGCCGGCTGGCTCGCGGTCGTCGCGTTCACTCGCTACCACACAAGCGGGCCCCGCGTCGCGTAGGCAGAGGAGGTCTCACGCTGTCGCCGCGGCAATCTGCCCTCAATGCTCACCGCGTGGGGTGATGACAATACGCTCCGGCATGGAGTTACACCACCACGCCGATGCCGCCACGGCGCTC
>DASYGC010000476.1:0-6969 GCA_036000225.1 Ktedonobacterales bacterium
CGCGCCAGGCGCAGCAGGGCCAACACCGTTGTTCGCATGGGAGATTCACTCATCGCGGATCGCTCCTTTGGAGGCATGCCGCGGTTGCGGCGGGCGAGGGTGTGGCACACCGACGTATCGAGGTCAGCGCGCACACCTGAAGTCAGCACCGGCATCGAGACCAGAGCGCACACCTACGCGCCACTACAGGGTAAAGAGCCTCAGAGCGCACATCCGTAGAGCGAGCGTCGCCACTACGGGAAGTGACACATGCTGGCGCGGAGGTGTTTGCCTCGTCATGACCGGAGTCGATGTCGTATCGCCACAACTCTCGGATACCTTGCGTCATTTTCGCGCGCGACCAGTGGCAAACTCCGCGGCCGCGGAATCGGACCGCGGATGGAACCGCAGCCGGGCGCTCAGGCGCATGCCGGGGCGCTCGACCAGCAGATAGACCGCCAGCGAGAAGGGGATGACAATCAGCGCGACCCAGACCCAATACAGGCCATAGGCCACGAGGGGATGCCAGCCCACCAGGCTCGGCGCCACATGGGTATCGAACGCGGCCAGCAGCGGCAGATGCCAGATGTACAGGGCATACGAGATCATGCCGAGCCAGCGCAGCGGCGCCCACCGGAACACGGCGGTGACGCGCGATGAGCCGAACAGGATGCCCAGGAGGCAGAGACTGAAGCCCAGCGCATAGCCGGGAACGTTGCTCCAGCCCCATGTCTGGAAGATGCCATCCAGCACTTGCCAGTGGACATGCGAGAAATCGTGGCTGATATGCCCCAGCGCCAGCACCAGCAGCACGACGAGTCCGGAGCCCCACAGCCAGGGGCTGAGCCGGCGCATACGCTGCCCGTACCGCGCCACCGTGCCGGGGGTGCGCAACGCGACATAGGCAAGGCTGGCCAGCATGCCTGCCGCGAAGTCCTGCAGGTACTTGCCGCCCATGCCATAGGTACACCAGAGCGCGACATTCAGCACGCTACGCGGCACCAGCACGGTGGCCGTCGGCTGGCGCATGAAGTAGTCGCCCAGGGCGGTCGTGCCCCACCCCCAGCCCAGCAGGAGCAGCAGGCACCCGACTATGGCGCCCACGCGCCAGGCGGTGCGCACGCGCCGCACTACCCAGTAGATGGCCAGCGCGATCAGGGGCAGCAGCAGGTAGAACTGCCACTCAACCGCCAGGGTCCAGAACGGGCCGTTGATCTGGTGATTGGCACCCGGCGTGGAATCCATCAGCAGCACGACGAAGAGCAGCAGATCAATCCAGTGGCGGGGATGCAGGAAATCGGGCCGGCTCAGCAGCACCAGCAGCACGAGTGAGACATAGTAGCCTGGCAGAATGCGCAGGGCGCGCCGCAAATAGAACTGGCGCGCGCTGGGCCACGACCGCGCGAACAGCAGCGCCTGCGCATAGGGTAGGAAGAGCAGGAAGCCTGACAGCACGAAGAAGAGCATCACCCCCGAGCCGCCATCGAGCATGAGCGCGCTGATGAACGGGACGCTCTCGTACGACCAGAGATGCTGGGCATGCGTCATCAGACTGATGTGGAAGCTGATGACGAACAGGCAGGCGATGGCGCGCACGCCGTCGAGCGCGGCGATCGAGCCGCGCGGACTCTGCTCGTCAAGCTGGGCGGCCAGTTGGGTGCGCAGCAGGTCGAATGGATGGCGCAGGCGCTGGTTGAAAGATGGGCGGCCGTTGCCTTCCGGTATACGTGGCAGGCACGCGCCGCTGGGCTCCGCCGCGGGATCAATATCAGTCTGGTGGCGCTCCTGGGTCTCAACCAGCACGGCTAAGGGTGAACGCTTCATGCGGATCGCAATCTCCACTCCTACAAGCTATCGGTTTGCCGGCGACTGAAACCGGGCGTACAGCCCCACGGTATGCCCCCGCGAGGTTCGCCGTCACGGACCGGGCAGTCCTGGCAACAGGTCTACACAACCTGTGCCAATCTCAGCCAGAGTCACGATTCTACCACTTCATGGGGAAACCGCTAGCTTCACCGCCAATCAGGCTATATGTCGCCATGCTCGCCGGCGGACCACAGGTGGCGCATCTCCTCACACGACGCCAGCAATGCGTACCGTGTTCCCTGGGCTTCCGCGCGCCACGCGCTCGATCACCGTACCCACGCTTTCGTAGCCGGTCATGCGCGGATAGGCGCGCGGCACAATGACGCGCTCGGCGCCGGTGTACTGGGGCAACTCGGTGCCGATACTCACGGCGCCCGCCGTCGTGCGCACCAACACCTCGTCGGGCAGCAGCGGCGGAAGCTCCTCGGCCACCCAGGCCAGCTGGCGGGGCGCGCGTAACAGCAGTGATTGGCGTTGCATGGTGGTATCCTTGCTATCTGTCTCAGCACGCATGGTCTCTGGCTGGCGGCAGCAACGGCGCGAAGTGCGCTGCCACGAGCGCGGTCATTTCTTCGAGCGGGCGCGTGCCATCGACGGCGAGCCAGGGCAGTCTGTGCTGTTCCACCTCGCGTTGGACGTGGGCGGCAATGAGCCTATCGCGCGCGAGCCAGTTGCGCGTGGCACGCGCGGGATCGCTCGTCTCGTGGCGCACGCTCGGCTTGTCGCGCCGCGCCGCCGACGCGCGTTTGAACGCCTCGGTCGGCAGGAGCCAGATGGCCTGCCGCGGGCTGGAGAGCACTGGCGTCACACTGTCGGGGAAGAGCCAGGGACCCTCCACCAGTACCGGCGGCACGTTCGACGCGGCCAGCAACGCCAGCACATCCTCGACAATCAGGGAAAAGCCTTCAGCACCGTTCGTAATCGTGTGCGCCGCCATCGTCGCGGGCGAGCGCAGCACCCAGCGCTCATCCATGCTCATCTGGTCGAACGCGTACAGGTTTGGCTGGCGCGCGCGCGTGACGCGCGCGAAGCGCGCACGCTCGTTCTGGTCGAGGGAATAGACGCGCAGGCCATGGCGCTGTGCCAGCGCAAGCGCCACTGAGGTCTTGCCAGCGTCGGGTGGTCCACCTAGCCAGAGTACGTGTGCCAGTGCGCGCTTGAGCGCCTCGTCATCGGGGAGTGGCTCTATCTCGTGCCTCCGGTTCAGCGCGCCAGGTCTTTGCGCAAGGTGAAGCTGGCGCCGCCCGGCGGGAAGTCGTCCAGCTGGCCGACCACGCGGTAGCCCAGCCTTTCATAGAAGCCGCGCGCCTGAAAGCTGTAGGTGTTGACACGGCTGCTGGCGCAGCCGCGCCGCAGTGCCTCTTGCTCGGCGATGGCGAGCAGCCGCGTGCCATAGCGCTGGCCACGGATCTGCTCGTCGAACCAGAGTAGCCCAATGGTGAGCCAGCCCCAATAGGTGGTGCCGGCCAACCCACCGCGAATCTGTCCCCGGGCGTCGCGCACGAATACGTCGAGCGGTTGTTGCGCGCCGTCCGGCTGAGCGAGGGCCGCAAAGTAGGGTGAGGTTGCGCGGTTGTAGGCGTTGAGGCCGTCCTCCAGTGCCTGGCGGTCGTGGGCGTCGGCGACCGTGATCATCGTAGACCTTCCCCGCGCGCAGGGGCGAAGTCGTCACCGTCTTGAGCAAGAGGCTCGCGCCCGCGCACCGTCTCTGAAACGGCTTGCCCAGCGGCCCAGCGTTGACACGCGCCGAGTTTTCGTGCTAGTGTCGCAGCCAGAACCTCAGCGGGCATTTTCCATTCAGGTGGCACCTACCATGTTGTTGGCATCCATGCGGTTCAAAGGAGAACGGTCATGGTCCTCGCTGCCATCGATCCCGGAGACACGGCATTCATCCTCATAAGCGCGGCCCTCGTCCTGCTGATGACGCCCGGTCTGGCCTTCTTCTACGGCGGACTGGTGCGGCATAAGAACGTCTTGACGATTATGATGCAGAGCTTCATCTCGATGGGCGTCGTCACGCTGCTCTGGGTTTTGGTGGGCTTCAGTCTCGCCTATAGCGGCGACGTTGGCGGTCTCATCGGCGACTTCAGGAATGCGGGGCTCGCGGGCGTGGGTGTCGCAGCCAGCCACCTCTATGCGCCAACGGTGCCCTTTCTGGCCTTCTTCCTCTTTCAGCTGATGTTCGCGATCATCACCCCCGCGCTGATTAGCGGCGCCTTTGCCGATCGGGTCAGCTTCAAAGCCTATCTCATCTTCCTGGTGTTGTGGAGCCTGTTGGTCTACATCCCCTTCGTCCATTGGATCTGGGGTGGTGGCTTCCTCGCCCAGTGGGGAGTGAAAGACTTCGCTGGCGGCATTGTGGTCCACTTGAGCGCTGGCATGGCGGCACTCGCCTCCGTCTTCGTCGTCGGGAAGCGGCAGGTGATACCGAATGAGAACCTGCTGCCGCACAACATCCCCTTCGTGGCACTGGGCGCGGGACTGCTCTGGTTCGGCTGGTT
Organism: Ktedonobacterales bacterium; assembly: GCA_036000225.1. GTDB lineage: Bacteria > Chloroflexota > Ktedonobacteria > Ktedonobacterales > JADMIN01 > DASYGC01. Next base: position 4,347 of record DASYGC010000476.1, read on the forward strand.
CGGCTTCAATGGTGGCAGCGCACTGGCCGCGAACGGGGTGGCGTCTGTCGCATTCGTGAACACTAATAGCGCGGCCGCGGCCGGCATGGTAGCCTGGCTGGCGCTGACCTGGTGGCGCGAGCAGCGACCCAGCATGACTGGCGCCATGACCGGTGCTGTGGCGGGGCTTGCCACCGTCACCCCCGCCGCCGGGTTCGTGCCGCCCTGGGCGGCGGTCGTGATTGGCTTGCTCGCCGCGGTCGTCTGCTACACCGCGGTCCGCTTTCGCGTGAGACGCAATTGGGACGATGCGCTGGACGTATGGGGCGTGCACGGGGTGGGCGGTGCGCTGGGCACGATCCTGACGGGGGTGTTTGCGGTGGCGGCCATCAACGGCGTGAACGGTCTAATTGCCGGTAATGTGCGCCAGTTTGGCATCCAGGTAGCTGGCGTCGCGATTGCCGCGATCTACGCCTTCGTTGTCACTTATCTCATCCTCAAGCTGATCAATCTGGTGGTGCCGGTGCGCGTCTCGGAAGAGATCGAGCTGAAGGGGCTGGACCCGGCGCTGCATGGCGAGATCGCGTACGCGGAGTAGCAGACCCGTATGCCACGACGGAAGGCGAAACCAGGCCGATAACGCGGGCCAGAGGGCGTACCTACTGACCGGTCACGCATCACCCGTACGCCCTCTACGGATGGGCCGCCGGGGTGCTGATAGCTGTGGCGTGGCTGTGCGCCTCGGCCACCGCCTGCTCCTCGGAGAGCGCTTCGCCAGCGGCATAGGCGGAGGCCCACTCAGCGTCACCCAGGGCTGCGCGTCCGGTGGCGATAGTGCGCGCGGAATCCGCGGTAATTGCGCAAGCGTATGGCAGAGCGGTTGATCGCCCGCAATGCACCGATGGGGAACTGAATGGTTCACGCGGACGCGGGCGAAGAGAAGGGTCTGCGACGGGCCTCAACCGGCGCGAGCACCTCCGGCAGGGGCTCGCGGGCCCACAGCGGAATACCATCGCGGGCGACGCCAGCGACAAAGGTGATATCCCACTCGCGCAGATGGCGCGAGGCCAGCATGATCTGTACCTCACGGGGCGCCTCGAGAAAGCGATCGCGGGCCAACCCGATCGAGTGGAAGACCGCCCGCTCCTCGGCAAACGGCAGGCGGGGACTGTCGCTGTCGAAGAGCACAAGCAGATCGACGTCACTGGGATGAGGATCGGCGAGAGTGCGCTCTTCGTGCCGCGCCACCGAGCCGTAGAGGATTACCGCGAGTACGCTTGGATGGCGATTGGCAAGCGTGGCAGTGATGGCACGGACCAAGTTATCGGTCACACTGTCGAGCCACGGGATGGACGGAATGCCGCTCGCATCAGAAATATGTGTCGTCATGGCTGGGCCCAGGTACGAATCTCGCTGAGCAGTGTCAGCGCCTTCTGTACATCAGTCGGATCGGCATGCTGGCCATACCAACCACCCTGCCGTGCATTGTCCAACTGTTCCCAGGCTGTGGCGATCGTTGGTTCGCCAAGTTGTCGTAAGTAGGACCCCATTTTCGCGTGACTGTCGTGGTGTTGACCATATCGCGTTTGACAGGCGGCCGCAATGTAATGAAAGCCGGCTCCCCAACAACATTCAATGACGCGCTGCTACCAAATGCTTTACCCTGCAGGTCCTTGATCACCTGTTCCTTGTCCTCGGCGGCCTGTAGATGTCCTGGTGTCAGCATAATACGCACCTTTCTTGCGGCTGATCACCATTTTATCATATGCGGAGAGCGAGTCCCTATCCGAGCCGTTGGATGAGCGATGTGAACTCCTTCAGTCCGCGGCCATCTATGGCCAAAGATGGAGGGAATACCGGTTCACGCGACACAGGGCAGAAAACGCCACTACGTTCATGCGGGTGGCGGTCGGAGGAGTGAGGGCCCCGGCTATGTATCTCATGGGCGGGCGATCTCACACGCCGATGGCGGGAAGCTCGGCGACGCGCACCAGTTCGTTGAACGCGGCCACGTCGTCGGCGAGCAGGCGTCGCAGTTTCACGGTGGCGGCGGTGACCTGTTCGTCGAGCTGCGCGAAGACGGCGGTGGCGCCGTGGGTGGGCGCGTCGTCCGATTCGTCGATCATGCCGCTGAGGGACATTAGCTTCTCGCGCAGTTTAGCGCTGCCCAGCCGCGGGGTGTCGGCGTCGAGATTGGTGAGCTCGCCTTCGAGCGCCTGCAGCCGTTTGCTGAGCGCAGCGGCGGCCTCCGCCACGCGGGCGGTGCCAGCACTGCCCGCCTTATCCGCTTTGTCTGCTTTATCCGCTTTGTCCGAGCCCGCGCGCTGCTCCCAGGCTTCGAGTTGCTTGCGGATGGAACGGATGCGGTTGAGGGCCTCGTGCACCGCGCTCAGGCGGTCGCGGATCGCGAGTTTGAGCGCGAACTGCGCGGCCAGATCCTGGTCGGTGGCGGGCCGACGGGGATCCTTGAGGATGGCGAAGGATTCGGTGTGCGCGGTGTCGCCCACGGTGAGCCGCACCTGGTAGGTGCCCGGCAGCGCCCAGGGGGCCGTACCGGACAATTGCTCCTCAGCGTCGGGATCGGGGGGCTTGCCGGTCTCTAGCGTGGTGGGCCGCTCGTAGCGCAGATTCCAGACAAAACGGT
>DASYGC010000477.1:0-2687 GCA_036000225.1 Ktedonobacterales bacterium
GTTCGCGCGACTCGAAGCGGCGCGCACGAGCCAGATTCGTGGCAGCGGCCTTGGCCTCTACATCTGCCAGCAACTGATGCGCGGCATGGGTGGCTACATCTGGCTGCGCGCCAGTCATCCGGGCGCCGGCAGCACCTTTGCAATTGCGCTTCCGCTGGCGGCAGATTCCCCAGCGCAATGACGCAATGAAGTGAAACAAACGCGCGCGCGGTCTGCTCCAACCTCACAGACATCCTGTTAGCGTCAGGTCATGCTCCCTTGTACCCTGCGCGGGCCGGGCACTTCTGGGGAGCGCGGCACCACGCGACGACACCAACGCCGGGCAATTCCTTCAGGCGACCACGTGAGGGAGTATCGAAATGGCACAGGCCAGCGAAGTTGAGACCGACATGTCAGAGAGCAGCGCGTATACCTTTGATCCATTCTCACGCCATGAGTTCTACACCGCGGTCAATCGCTCGCTCGTCGAACATACCATCGCCCTTTTGGATGCCGCGCGTCCCGCTGGCGAGACGGTGCGCGTCGTCGAACTGGCTTCCGGCACTGGCGCCGTCACCGAGCAGGTACTCGACGCGCTGGCCGCGCGCCATCGCCCGGCCGTCGTCGTCGGCGTCGAGCCGTCCCGCGCCGCCATCAACGTCGCCGAGCATCATCTGCATGGCCGTCCGGTCTCGTTCGTGCAGGGCGATGCGGACGATCTGCCGCGCGCCATTGACACCGCGGATGCGGTCTTCTTCTGCAATGCGATCCATCTGATTCCTGACAAGGATGACGCGGTGGCCACCATCACGCGGGTGCTCCGCCCGGGTGGCTACTTCGCGTTCAACAGCTCGTTCTACGAGGGCGCCTACGCCGAGGGGTCGCAGCGATTCTATCGCCTATGGATGCGTTGCGCGGTGCGCTGGCTGCGCCAGCATCATCCCGAGGTGCGTCTGGACCACCACGGCCGCACCACCGCGATGCAGTGGCTCACCCCTGAAGACTACGCCGCTCTGGTCGGTCGTCAGGGCATGGGCATCGCATTCGAGCAGGTGGAGCCCGTGCTGATGCCGCTGCGCGCCTGGCAGGATATCGGTCGCTACTCTCTCTTCATCGAAGGCGCCCTGCCCGGCATTCCCGTTCCCATCGGCGCCGACGCGCTTGAATCGTGTGCCGCCACCGCCTTCGCGGATCTCCAACTGGATGGCGTGCCGCGCAACTGGCTCCAGGTCGTCGCGCGCAAAGGCTAATCACCAGTCGCTCGCCGCTGCCGCTCAGGTTGACCCCCGTGCCCAGGTATGCTAACATGCGAGACAGGCACCGGCCACGTGGCCAGCGTGCGCGACCTGGACTTTGCGCGGATCAGTGGCTGGGCGGAGCGGGAATCCCTTTACGCGTGGGAAGCCGCTACCGGGAGGAGTGAGCGCGACCGATGGGCAACCTGTTCCAATGGCTATTTACCGACCCACAGACCGCGTGCAGCAGCGCCTCCGCGGCCTCATCGATCTGCGCCTCGATCAAGACCGCGAACGGCACGCAATATATCGAGGTCTTCCATTACTGGATTGCCTGGATCGTCATTGTCGCCCTCGGCCTGCTGATTCCCGCCTACTACGCGGTGGAAGGCCGACGGCGCCTCGTCAAGGGCCGCTCGCTCCCACTGCATAAGATTCTGCTCGACAAGTTCATGAATCAGTTGGCACTCTGGGCGGTGGTAGCCCCCTTCATCATGTTCGGCCGCTATGCTCTGGACTCCTCCTTCTTCGCCTGGCGCCTCTGGCGCTATGGCTGGTTGGCCTGGGGCGCCGGCATCGGGATCTACTGGCTGGTCTACTTCGCGCGCCGCTACCATCGCGAGCGCGACCAATACCTGACCCGCCAAATGCTCGGGCAGTACGTGCCGGCACCGCGTGCCCGGCGCAAGGCGGTCACTCGCGCCGGCTGATCCAGCGGGTTGGAGCTTCCCACGGTGAACGTGACATTTCTTGGCCATGCGGGGATGTACATCGAGACGCGTTTTGGCAGCATCTTGAGCGATCCGTGGTTCAATCCGGCCTTCTTCGGCTCCTGGTTTCCCTTCCCCAGCAATGAGTCGATCGTGCGCGAGCGCATCAGCCATCCTACCTACCTCTATATTTCCCACCTGCATCACGATCACTATGACTCGCGCTTTCTGGACGAGTACGTGGCGAAAGACACCATGGTGATTCTGCCCGACTACCCGATCGACACCATGGAGCAGGCGCTGCGCGGGCTTGGATTCACCCGCTTCCTGAGGACGCGTAATGGCGAGGTAATCGAGTCGGACGGTCTGCGGCTTATGGTGGTGGCGCAAGTCGCGCCGGTGGATGGGCCGTTGGGCGACTCGGGCCTGCTGGTGGATGACGGTGAGACGCGACTCTATGACCAGAACGACTCGCGCCCCGTCGACTTCGACCGCATCGCGAGCTTTGGCGCGCTGGATGCGCATTTCCTCCAATTTTCGGGAGCCATCTGGTATCCCATGGTCTACGGCTATCCCGAGCGGATGATGGCGGCGCTGGGGCGCAAGAAACGCGAGAACGGGCAGGCACGCGCCCTGCGCTATGCGCAGGAGGTCGGCGCCACGTTCATCGTGCCGTCCGCCGGGCCACCATGCTTCCTCGACGAAGAGTTGTTCCACTTCAACGACTGTGATGACGACCCGACCAACACGTTCCCCGATCAGA
>DASYGC010000478.1:0-3313 GCA_036000225.1 Ktedonobacterales bacterium
ACCACACGTCGGGTGACGGATCAGGTCAATCCATGCCACCATCGTCATCTAAGCTCCAGTCACGCCGGGTCGGAACATCAGGATATCCGCGATCATTGGGCAGGTTTGTGGCCGGCTACAAAGGCGCGGTCACTACCGCTATCAACACACGGCGCAACACTCCTGGCATCACTATCTGGCAGCGCAACTACCACGAACACGTCATCCGCAATGAGGATGACATGACTCGCATACGTGCCTACATCGCCGATAACCCCGCTCGCTGGACCACCGACCCCGAGAATATCGTGCTACACTCATCTCATCTGTAGGGGCGTACGGATGTACGCCCCGTCTGCCAACCACTCACCGCGGTTGGCAGTCGGGGCGTATGGCCAGGGCTTCCTGAGCACCGCGCGATGGCAAACTAGCGCGCGGTGCTGGCCACCGTGGCGCCGGCGGCGCGGCGCAACACATCCACTTTGTCGAGCCGCTCCCAGGGAAGGTCAATGTCGGTGCGGCCGAAGTGGCCGTAGGAGGCGGTAGGCTGGTAGATCGGCCGGCGCAGGTCCAGCGCCTGGATGATGCCCGCCGGGCGCAGGTCGAAGTGCTCGCGGATCAGCTTGACCAGTTCGTCATCGTCGAGCTTGCCCGTGCCGAAGGTCTCGACGAAGATCGAGAGTGGGTGCGCCACGCCGATGGCATACGACACCTGGATCTCGCAGCGGTCGGCCAGGCCGGCGGCGACGATATTCTTGGCCACGTAGCGCACGGCATAGGCCGCCGAACGATCCACCTTGGTGCAGTCCTTGCCGCTGAAGGCGCCGCCCCCGTGACGGGCCATACCGCCGTAGGTGTCGACGATGATCTTGCGCCCGGTCAGTCCGGCGTCGCCCATTGGGCCACCGACGACGAAGCGCCCGGTGGGGTTGACGAAGTATTTGGTATCCTTGTCCAGCAACTCGGCGGGGATCACCGGCTCGATGATGTGCTTGAGCACATCGGCCTTGATGCGCGGCTGCTCCACCTCATCGCTGTGCTGGGTGGAGATGACGACGGTATCCACCCGCACCGGGCGCCCGTGGTCGTACTGAATAGTCACCTGGCTCTTGCCATCGGGCCGCAGATAGTCCATTGGGCCCTTGCCCTCCCAGGAGGCACGGCGCACCTCGGCCAGCTTGCGCGTCAACTGGTGGGCGAAGCTGATCGTCGCGGGCATCAGTTCGGGCGTCTCGTTGCAGGCGAAGCCAATCATCATGCCCTGGTCGCCGGCGCCGATCGCATCCAGCTCGGAATCGGTGAGCGCGCCGCTGGCCGTGCGGTCGCGATATTCGACCGAGGCGCTCACGCCACGGTCGATGTCGGGACTCTGCTTGCCGATCGACGTGCTGACGCCGCAGGTACGATAGTCGAAACCATAGCGCGCATCGATATAGCCGACCTGCTGGACGGTCTTGCGCACGATGGCGGGGATGTCGGCCCAGGCGGTCGTGGTGATCTCACCGGCGACCAGGATCAGCCCGGTGGTGGTGGCCGTCTCGCAGGCCACACGCGCCAGCGGATCCTCGGCGATCAGCGCGTCGAGCACGCCATCGCTGATCTGGTCGCAGAGCTTATCAGGGTGACCCTCGGTCACGCTCTCGCTCGTAAAGAAGGCCTTGGGACTGGACATGAAACTGTTGCCGCTGTGCGCCATCTGCGTTCCCTTTTTTCACTAAGCGATACCTGGCGATGGGCCATCGTGGTAACCGCGGGCAGGCGCCCCGGCGCCCGTGGGCGCGTCACCACGACGGGGGTCCATCAGATCAACGGTTTCAGGTGCCCGACTCCCAGTTGGCGAGGTATTTCGCTTGTTCGGGTGTCAGCGTATCAATGCCGATGCCCATCGCGCGGAGCTTGAGCCGCGCGATGTTCTGGTCAATGTCGTGCGGAATGGTGTAGACCTTGGGCTGCAGCTCCTTGGCGTGCTGGAGCATATACTCGGTGCCCAGCGCCTGGTTGGCGAAGCTCATGTCCATCACGCTGGCCGGGTGGCCGTCGGCGGCCGAAAGGTTGACCAGCCGGCCCTCGGCCAGCAGGTAGACCTTGCGCCCGTCGGCAAAGGTGTACTCCTCGACGAAGTCGCGCGCCGGGCGATGGCCGCCGGTGGCGAGCTGTTCGAGTGCGGGGATATTGATCTCGTCGTTGAAGTGCCCCGAGTTGGCGATCAGCGCGCCATCCTTCATCGCCGCGAGATGGGGCCGATCGATCACATTCAGGTCGCCAGTCACCGTCAGGAAGATATCGCCCAGCGGCGCCGCTTCCAGCAGCGGCATCACGCGGAAGCCATCCATCGCGGCCTCCAGCGCGCGCACCGGATCGACCTCGGTGACGATGACGTTGGAGCCCATGCCCTTGGCGCGCGAGGCCACCCCCTTGCCGCACCAGCCATAGCCGATGACGACGAAGGCGCGCCCTGCCAGCAGGATATTGGTGGTGCGCATCAGCGCGTCGATGCTGCTCTGGCCGGTGCCGTAGCGGTTGTCGAAGAGGTGCTTGGTATCGGACTCGTTGACGGCCAGCACCGGGAAGCGCAGCACCCCCGCCGCCTCCATGCCCTTGAGGCGGTTGACGCCGGTAGTCGTCTCTTCCATGCCCGCGATGACGTTGGGAATCAGCTCGGGCCGCTCTTTGTGGATCAGCGACACCAGGTCGCAGCCGTCGTCCATCGTCATCTGCGGCTGGTGGTCGGCAGCGGCGCGCAGATGGCGATAGTAGGTCGCGCCATCCTCACCCTTGATGGCGTAGGTCGGGATGCCCTCATTGACCAGCAATGAAGCGGCCACGTCGTCCTGGGTGGAGAGCGGGTTGCTGGCGCAGAGCACCAGGTCGGCGCCGCCAGCTTTGAGCGTGATGGCCAGGTTAGCGGTCTCAGTGGTCACATGCAGGCAGGCTGAGACACGAATGCCTTTGAGCGGCTGCTCGCGGATGAAGCGCGCGCGAATTTGCGCGAGCACGGGCATGTCGCGCGCGGCCCACTCGATGCGCCCCTTGCCGCGGGCGGCCAGCGCGCGATCTTTCACGTCGCCGGCGGTGGTGGTAGTGGTTGGGATCGACATGATCGGTGATGCTCCCTTGTTGCGAAATGACCTCTCCCCCCAAAGACCGGTCAGGGATCTGTGCCCCCTCCATGACGCGGGGAAGGGGTCCAGAGGGCAGAGGGCGACGCTGCGCTACTCCCCATATGCCCCTCTCGTCGAGGGCAGGGAATCCGTCGGGGCGTACGGGTCATTCGTGACTGGTTTCGTGACCGGTCATGAGCTACGCCCCCGACAGCTGGGCAGAGTCCAACGGT
>DASYGC010000479.1:0-3938 GCA_036000225.1 Ktedonobacterales bacterium
AAATCAGCTCGCGCCAGTAATCAGGGACGCTATTCGGCGGTCGCCAGCGCCTTATGTTCGGTGCGGCGGGCCCGGCTGGTGGCTGGCGTGGCACCATCGCCGCGTTGCGCGCGCTCATCCTGGCCGGCCACGTCGGGCGCCACCAGTTTGGCGCGCCGTGGCGGCTTGCGGCCCGCCAGGGCATAGACACGGCGCAGGTGGGCCTGGTCGTGCGGCCAGTCGGCATGGCCCGGTGCGGTTTCGGCAATCGGCGTCTCCAGCAGCACGGAGGCATGCGCCAGCCCGGGATGGCGCAGCAGCGTCTGGAGACCCTCCGTGCCAATGATGCCCTCGCCCAGTCGGGCGTGCACATCGCGGTGGCTGCCCAGGGCGAACCGCGTATCGTTGAGGTGCAGCACGTGCACGCGCGCGAGGCCGATCAGCCGGGCGGCATCGTCCAGCGTCTGATCGACCCCGGCGGCAGTGCCGATATCGAAGCCCGCGCCCCAGAGGTGCGCGGTATCCAGGCAGACGCCTAGCCGCGCCGCGTGCTCGGGGACGGCATCGAGCACGGCGGCCAGGTTCTCGAAGCGGTATCCCAGTTCGTTGCCCGCCCCAACGTCATTCTCGAGCAGCAGCAGGGGCCCCGGTTGGTCGCCCTCCAGCGTGCGCCGTATGCCCTCTGCCAGCCGCACCAATCCGGCCGCCTCACCGGCGCCGCCGTGGCTGCCGATATGGAGCACCACGCTCGCCGCGCCAAAGCGTTCCGCGCGGGCCAGCGTGGCCCGCAGCAGGCGCACCGATTGCTCGGCGAAATCATCGCGCGGCGAGGCCAGATTGATGAGATAGGTCGCGTGTACGACGACCGGGCTGATGTGGAGCTGGGCGGTGGCCGCGCGGAAGGCCGTTTCTTGCGCGGGATGTGCCTCGGGCTCGCGCCAGCCACGCGGGTTGGTGACGAAGATCTGCACCGCCTCGCACCCGATCGCCCGCGCCGTTTGCAGCGCACGCACGGGCTGCGAGCCGGTGGGCATGTGGCGCCCAATGCGCATAACTACCTCAGTCCTCTCCGCTCTCGTCGTCGCGTTGGTCGCTATTCTCGGCCGGGTCTTCAGCCGGGTCTTCAGCTGGGCGTTCGTCGCTCAGGCTAAGCGCGCCACGGATACGCCGCGCCGCCACGGCGCGGTTGGCCTCGACAGCGTCGAACTCCGGCAAATCGGGTTGGGGGAGCGCATCGAGACTACCCAGGCCGAACTGTTGGAGAAATTCGGGCGTGGTGCCAAAGAGCACCGGCCGCCCCACCGTGTTCGCCCGCCCAGTGTCAATGACCAGGCCGTGTTGCAACAGGCTGGCCAGCGCGCGATCGCTATTGACACCGCGAATCTCTTCGATCCGCGAGCGCGTGATCGGCTGACGGTAGGCGACCACCGCCAGCGTCTCCAGGGCGGCGGTGGTCAGGCGCGCCTGCGTTGGCAAGCCTAGCAACGCTGCCACGAAGCGGGCGTTTTCCGGCGCCGAGACGAATTGAACCTGGTCGCCCATGCGTTGCAGGCGGATGCCGCGCGCATGCGCATCGCAGTCCACTTCGAGCGCGTGCAGCCCCTCGCGCAGACGATTGTCGTCCACTCCCAGCAACTTGCGCAACTCACCGAGCTCGACGGGTCGGCCCGCGACGAAGAGCAGGCTTTCCAGGGCGGAGCGCAAAGCGTCGAGATCGAGAGGACCGCCCGACATCCCCGGCAGCGTCGAGAGCTCATGGGTTTGTGCCACGGACGGCGCGGGCGGTGGATTGGATTTGCGTGTCATGCACCCAGTATAACACGGCAACTCGCAGGCCCAGCCTATGCTGTCTCCGCACGTTCCATGCGCTCGGGTGCCTCCATGCCAAGCAGCGCGAGTAGGCGCGCGAGACCCGCGCGCGCTGCCGCCATCAGCCGCAGGCGTGCCATGCGCACCGCAGGGGAGATCTCGACACCCGCTTTGAGCACCGGGCAGCTGTCGTAGAAGATGTGGTATGCCTCGGCCAGGTCCATGCCATAGCGGGTCAGGTGGTGCGGCTCCAGAGCAAGGGCAGCGCGCTCGACCACCTCCTCCAGGCGCAGCAACTGGCGCAGCAGCCCCAGTTCCGCGGCCAGCTCATCCGGCACATCATGTGCCAGTGCCAGCATATCCGCGCGCTCGTATTGATCAGGCATGATACGCATCTCCCCCGCCTTGCGAAAGACACCCGAGACCCGTGCGTGGGCATACTGCACCGAGAGGCCCGGGTTGTCGCTGCTTTGCTTGCGCGCCAACTCCAGATCGAAGTCCAGAGGGGTGTCGTTGCCGCGCATCAGATAAAAGAAGCGGGTCACGTCAGGTCCGACCTCTTCATCCAACTCGTCGAGCGTCACCGCGTTGCCCAGGCGCTTGCCCATCTTCACCGACCGCTCGCCCATTTTGATCATCACTTGGCCGTAGATCAGCACGTGGGCATCTTCGGGCTGATGGCCCAGCATGCCCGAAGTAGCTTTGAGCCGGCCGACGTAGCCATGGTGATCGGGCCCCAGCACGAGGATGAGGGTCTGGAAGCCGCGCGCGAACTTGTCGTGCATATAGGCCACATCCGAGGCGATGTAGGTGGGATCACCGTTGGACTTAACAATGACGCGGTCCTTATCATCGCCGAAACGGGTGGTTGTCATCCACAGCGCGCCATCGCGTTCTTCCAGAAAGCCGCCCGCGCGCAGCCGCTCGATACCCTGCTGCAGGGCCCCCGACGTATCGAGTGAACTCTGGTTGAACCAGACATCGAACTCCACGTTGAACCGGCGCATCGTGCGCTGGATATCGCTCATGATGAGATCGGCGGCGGCCTTGCCCAGCCGCGGATCGCGCTCGGCCGCGGGCAGATCGAGCAGCGCACTGCCCTGCGCGGCCAGGATGCGCGCCGCGACCGATTCGTGATAGGGGCTGTAGTAGCCCTGACCGGCGACTTCGTGGTCGGCGTCGAGCGCGCAACTGACTGGCTGACCGCACAGCAGGCGGCAATAGAGCGCGGTGGAATAGCCCAGTTTGTTGATCTGCCCGCCGTAATCATTGAAGTAGTATTCGTTGGTCACGTCGTAGCCCGCGGCCCGCATCACCCGACTGAGCGCATCGCCAATGAAAGCGCCGCGACCATTGCCCACTGTCACCGGGCCGGTCGGGTTCGCGCTGACGAATTCCAGATTGACCGTGCGCCCATGTCCCACGTCGACGCGGCCAAACGTGTCGCCAGCCGCCAGGATCGCGGCGGTCTGGCGCAGCAGCCATCCGGGGTCGAGGCGCAGATTGATGAACCCTGGCCCAGCCACCTCGACGGCGCTCACCAGGTCGTAGGCTGGCACCACGCTCACTGTCTCGCGGATACGCGCGGCAATGGTCTCGGCCAGCGCACGGGGGTTGGGTTTCTCGCCCGCCGCGCGTAGCACCGCCGCCAGCTTCATCGCTACATTGGTGGCATAGTCGCCATTGCGGGGAGCCAGCCGCATTGCCACATTGGTCTGGTGGTCGCCATGCGTCGCGGGAACCGGCGGCCGTTCCACATCAAACGCCGGCACTTCAACGTTGGGAAGCTGGTCCGCCTCCTGTAGGCTGGCCACCGCCTTGGCCACAATGTCGCGTAAGGTATCTCGAAGCATGGTAATCGTCTCCTCGGCATAGGATGAGCAGGTCAATCTGGCGAGCGCGCCGCCGCCTCACCGCCCACCTGTGGGCACGCACGGCACCTCACAGCGGTGCCGGCCTGGTGCGTGACGGTGGGACTGGCGCGTTGAGTGGCGTTGCGACGCGAGTGCCCTCAGCGCGCGCCGCTACGGGTGCGGCCGCGGCTGGCGGATGCCGCCGCTCCCGCATAGAGGCTGAGGATTTCTTCGAGCACGGCTAGTTGGTCGAAGGAATCGTCGGTAGCGACCATGACCGCGCGCCCGCTCCGCTTG
>DASYGC010000480.1:0-3508 GCA_036000225.1 Ktedonobacterales bacterium
TGATCCGCTGCCCGCTTGGCCGTTTCTGACGCGTAGAGCTTAGCCATCGAGGCCTCGCGGGCATAGGACTGGCCGTTCATGTGGAGCCAGGCCGCCTTGTAATACATCAACCGGGCGAGTTCCACCTCCATCGCCATGTCCGCCAGCTTGAACTGGATTGCCTGGAAGCGCGCGATCGGCCGGCCGAATTGCTTGCGCTCGCGCGCGTACTTGAGCGACTCGTCCAGGCAGGCCTGCGCCAGCCCCACCGACATGGCGGCGATGGCCACACGCCCGCCGTCCAGAATCTCCATGAAGTGGTGAAAGCCCGCCCCGCGCTCGCCGATGGTATCGGCCTCGGGCACCTGGCAGTCTTCAAAGGCCAGCGGACGCGTATCGGAGGCACGCCAGCCCATCTTGTGGTAGGGTTTGCCGATGAGGTAGCCAGGCGTGCCCTTGGGCACGATCAGGTTGGTGATCTCCTTGTGCCCGTCGGCCAGCTTGCCGGTCACCGCGGTGATCGTCACCCCACCCGTGATGTCGGTTCCAGCGTTGGTGATAAAGTTCTTCGCGCCGTCAATATGCCATACGCCTTCTTTGAGTTCGGCGTGCGTCTGGGTTCCACCGGAATCGGAGCCCGCTCCTGGTTCGGTCAGGCCGAAGGCCCACAACTGCTCGCCACGCGCCAGCGGGCCCAGATAGCGCTGCTTCTGGGCTTCACTGCCGAAACGGAAGAAGGGCATCGCCCCCAACGAGGTGTGCGCCTCCATCGTGATGGCCACCGACGCATCGCCGCGGCCGATCTCTTCGAGCGCGACACAGTAGGCCAGAAAATCCGCGCCCGCCCCACCATACTCCTCGGGGAAGGGCAGGCCCAGCAGCCCCAGTTCGCCCATCTTGCGCACGAGGTCGTAGGGGAACTCGGCCGTCCGATCCATCTCCTCGGCGCGCGGCTTGATCTCTTCTTCGGCGAACTCGCGACACATGTCGCGGATCATCTGCTGCTCGCCAGTGAGCGATAGGTCCATGCTGGCTGTCCTCCAATGTCGCGCCGGCCATGGGTCAGATCGAGCTGGACCAGGCCAGAGGTGGTGGGTGCGGGTCTCGCGCCGGTGCGGTTTTTTGCGGTTTCCGTTTTCTGATTCGCGCACGCATTATACCATAGGCAGGTCTTCTGATCGGCGGGACCGCTGGCAGCGCGCCGCGCGTGAGCCGCGGCTCACGCCGGGCAGCGACCGGGCTGGCCTCCAATGCCCCTCACACCAGATCGAGGTTCTTGCCCGAAAAGTACTGCGCGCCATCCGCTACCAGCTGAGCGGTAGCGTCCGTGCCATCCCGCGCCAGTCCTGGCGTCCCTGCTCTCTGGCAGGCGCTCAGTGGCATGATATACTGGCGCCAGAACCTATTGGCTCCTGGCACGACCGGCTCCCACACCGCGAGGAAGATGCAGCATGCTCTACCAGGCCCTCGAATCCGCTGATGCGCCAGCGCGAACTGGCGGCGTGTCGGCGCGGCTGCTCATCGTCGATGACGATCCCAGCGTGCGCGCCACGCTGGCCGCCGTGCTGCGCGGCCAGGGCTACGACGTGTGGACGGCGGGCCGGGTGGATGACGCGCTGGCACGCTTGGCGGAGATGGCGTTCGATCTGGTGCTGACCGATCTGTACCTGGATGACGCGGATGGCCTGGACCTGCTCGCAGCGCTGCGGCGCCACGCCCCCGGCGCGCGGATCGTCGTGATGACGAGCTACGCCACCCTCGAATCGGCTTTGAGCGCGCTGCAAGCGGGCGCTTACGCCTATGTCGTCAAGCCGACCGACGTGGATGAGTTGTGTGTCACCGTCGCGCGTGGTCTGGAACACCGTCAGCTGGAGCGCGACCTGGCGGCACGTGTGGCCGAACTCGAAGCCGCCAACACCGCCATCCGCGATTTCAATGCCCGGCTGCGTACGCAGGTGAGCGGCGCGACCGACGCCCTGCGGCACCAGGTAGCGGCGCTCGACACGAGCAATCAGCAATTACGTGAGACCCAGGAACAACACGAGCGGTTTGTCGCCATGGTGGCGCACGAATTGAAGAGCCCGCTGGGTCTGGTGATGAGCTACGCCCAGTTGAGCGCCCGGCCGGGCGCGACACCCGCCCAGATTCAGCGCTACACGGGCGAGATCATCGAGGCCGCCCAGCGCCTCAATCGCCTCGTGGAGGACCTGCGTACGGCCACGCGCCTGAGCACTGGCCACTTCGATCTGCGCCTGGCGCCGTGCGATCTGGCTGGCGCGCTGCGCTCCACCATCGAAGGTCTGCGCACCACCGTGGCGCACCGCCGCTTCAGTTTTGAGGCCCAGCCTGATCCGGGGCTGGTCATGGTGGATAGCGACCGGGTGCTCCAGGCCGTGCGCAATTTGCTGGACAACGCGGTCAAATACTCCGCCGAGGATGGCGCCATTGCGGTGCGCCTGTGGAGCGACGCCGGCGAGGTCTGCATCAGCGTGTGCGACCAGGGCGCGGGTATCCCCGAGGACGACATCGCGCGCCTGCTCTTGCCGTTTGAGCGCGGGCCGGGCAGTACGCAGGTACCGGGCAGCGGTCTGGGACTCTACATCACGCGTGGCATCGCCACGGCGCATGGTGGTGAGTTGCGCGTGCGCAACGGCGACGGACCCGCGCGCGCGCGCGGCGCGGTCTTCACTCTGGTGCTGCGACGTGTCGCCGCGCGGGGAACCGCCGCTGCCGATGTCGTGACCGCTGGCAACCCTGATGCTGGCAAAGCTGGCGCCGACCTCCCGACTGAATGAACCCGCATGAGTCCCGCTATGTTCCGCTGATCATCCTGACCAGGGAGAACCCTATGAGTTACATCATGGTCGTCGATGACGACCGCGAGATCCTCCACATTCTCACCCAACTGCTGGAGAGCGAAGGCTACACGGTGCGTGCGTTCGATGATAGCTGGCGGGCGCTCGAACGGGCGCGTATCGCGCCGCCGGCGCTGGCGCTGGTGGACATCCTGATGCCCCGTATGAACGGTCGCGAACTGGTCCAGCGGCTGCGCGCGGAGGTGGGCAACGCGCTGCCCATCATCGCGATGAGCGCGTCGGCCCGGCGCGAACAGGTGAGCGATCTCCCCGTCCAGGATTTCGTTGACAAGCCCTTTGACCTTGATGATGTCGTCGATCGTGTGGGTCGCTTCGCCCATACCGCGCGGGCTGCGTGGTATGCCCCCCATGGCGAGAGCCAGTCTGCCGCATGCCTCCCACCGCGGCGGCACGACCTCTGATTCAGCGTCTTCGCTACGCGTGCTCGACGCTCCCCACCTTTGCAGAGGCCAGCCGTACAGGCTATAATGCACAGGCATCCTGTCACCGGAGTGCCCTTCCATTGCCGGGCGCGCTGGTGACTGGTGACTGGTGACTGGTGGGCGATGTGGAGCACTGCGTTGTCGTGCCCAGAGCCGCTGCGATGTCCGCGCGGCGTGTGTCTGGCGGAAGGCGTGATTCGGCAACGAGGCCACACGCGCTTTCCACTCGCG
>DASYGC010000481.1:0-2470 GCA_036000225.1 Ktedonobacterales bacterium
TCCGCTCCGCCCATCTGATTCAAGTAGTCGTGGACCAGGGCTACCCGCATGCGTGACTCCTCATGTGCCGTACACTGTCTGTTACCGATTCCGGTTGGATCATTTCTCGAGCCGTGCGCCGGCCCTTTCGGGCCGCGAGGACGTATGTGGCGTCAATACGCGCCCCGCCGGCTGAGCACCGCCGGGATCGTCTGAAAGAGAATCTGAATGTCGAGCCGCAGCCGCCAGTTCTCGATGTAATACAAGTCCATGAGCACCATCTCATCGAAGTCAATGTCGCTGCGTCCCCGCACCTGCCAGAGACCAGTGATGCCGGGCGGCATCACAAGGCGCGCCTTCTCCCAGTCCTCGTACCGCTCGTATTCGTCAGGCACGGGCGGGCGCGGGCCGACCAGGCTCATCTCGCCACGCAGCACATTGAGGATCTGCGGCAGTTCATCTATGCTGGCGCGGCGAATGAAGCGACCGACGCGCGTGCGGCGTGGATCATGTTTCAGCTTGAACTTACCGCGCTCGTCGCCGCCGTTCTGCTCGCGCAGCCGCTGCAGCATCTGGTCGGCGTTGATGTACATCGAGCGAAACTTGTAGCACCCGAACGGCTGGCCGCGATAGCCCAGGCGCGTCTGCTTGAGCAGCACCGGCCCCGGCGAATCCAGCTTGATCGCCAGCGTGATCAGCGCCCACAACGGAGCCGTCAAAAGCAGCGTGGCCAGCGCGCCCAGCACGTCTATCAGGCGTTTCACCCGATACTGCCAGGTGTTGGTGAGGCTGCGGCGCAGCCCGATGAGCGGGATGCCCTCAATGGCGTCCACGTCAATGCGTGAGAGGCTCAGTTCGTACAGATCCGGGACGAGCTTGAAGTCAGCCCCGGCCCGCTCGCAGACGCGCACCGTGCGCATGATCTGTTGGTGCTGGTGTGAAGGTAGCGCGATCACCACATCGGAGATGCGATTGCCGCGAATGACCGTATCCAGGTCGCGCATCGTGCCGAGCACCTTGAAGCGCCCGAAGTCGCTGGGCGGCTCGTCGCCGTCGTGGATGAAGCCGACGACGCGATAGCCGAGATACGAGCTGGCGGCGATCTGCTGCATCATCAGCTTGCCCAGGCGACTGGAGCCGACGACGATCAGGTTCGTCAGGCCGACACCACGCTTATAGAGGCCACCCAGGATCAGCGCGATCACCAGCCGCGCCAGTGAGACGCCGAGGATGACGGCGATCCATGTAATCGCGACCAGGCTGCGGTTCTGATCCACGAAGAGATCGGTGCCATGAAAGACGTAGTTGTAGGCCGAGAAGATCGCAAAGGCCATCGTCGTCGTGCCGGCGATGGTCCAGAACTGCTTGAACCAGGTCCCCGTGGAGCGCAGGCGATAGAGGCCACGGATGGTGAAGCTGGCAAGCATGCCAACCGACACCAGGATCTCCAGGCTCTGATACTTGGCGAACGGCTCCGGGACGAAGACCGTCGTGATGGCGACGCCACGCAGGGCGACATATCGCACGTAATAGGCGGCGATGACAGCGACGTTGAGCATCACGACATCGAGGCCGGCCATTGCCAGACGCCCCATCGCCAGGCGAATGCCACGTCTACGGAGGCGGTCCTCGACACTGTAGACGGGCATTACCGGGCGCGCTTGCGCCGCCGGCCAAACCGCCGCCGGCTGTGTGACGTCTGGGGGCGCGCTCATGGCTGCCTGCAATTGCTGCTGATCTACGTCCACCGCACTACCTTCCCCGCTCTGCGCCGCGACCGCGTCCTAATTCAGCCGCCTCGCGATACACATCCGCGTAGGCGCCGGCCATGCGCGCCACCGAAAACCGGCTTGTCCAGCGGGGGCCCTCGACTCGGGCGCGTTCTCGGGCGCTCGAATCTAGCAGGATACCTCGCATGGCATGTGCCAGACTGCTCGTGTCGTCCGGGGCGACCTGTATCGCGACTGGTCCTCCGGCTTCGGGCATGCTCGACACATTCGATGTCACGGTCGGCACGCCACAGGCCAGCGCCTCCGCGACCGGCAATCCGAACCCTTCATACACCGACGGGTAGACGAAGAGTTCCGCGCCAGCGTACCACAACGGTTGATCTTCGCGCGCAATATAGCCAGCAAGGGTGATGTGTCGCTCCACGCCAAGCGCCCGGATACGCTCGATCACCGCCTGGTAGTACCATCCTTTGCCGCCCGCGAGCACCAGTTGTGGCGTGTCGGGCAACTCCGCGCGCAGCGCCGCGTACGCCTCGACCAGCGTAAGCAGATTCTTGCGTGGCTCTAGTGTCCCTAGAAATAGCAGGTAGCGGCCGGGCAAGCTGTTGCGCGCGCGGAACGCCGCCAGCGCCTCGGGATCAGCGGTCGGTGTGTAATCCGCGTCAATGGCGGGATAGACGACGCGCACCCGTTGCTCCGGCACATGGAAGCGTTCGACGAGGTCGCGCTTGGTGCTCTCAGAATCGGCGGCGACGAGGGTT
>DASYGC010000482.1:0-4298 GCA_036000225.1 Ktedonobacterales bacterium
TGGCGCTGCGTGTGGCAGGAGGAGCGGGTCTACAGCGCGATAGCCGCTTGCAGCAGCTCTTTCGCGATGCGCGCGCGGGTCTGGTGAACGCGCCACTCGACGATGTAGTGCTGGGCAACGCCGGGCGGCTGGCTGTGGAGGGGGTGGGGACGAAGGAAGGTGAACATCAATGATTGTCGCGCTGGCCGGTCGCCGCGGCGATGCCACCACGCGCCGTTTTCCCCCAGAGAACGCTCCCCGCACGCGGGCACAACTCCATGTGGAAGTGCCACACGCGTTATATCAAGTTGGTCTCGTGGCGTCTGATTGGACTACTGGGTTCGCAGTGGGGAAGTATCGCTGAGTTCCGCGGCCTCTGAAACCACTGTTTCAGCCGGAACCGCGAGCGCCGCGGGAGCGATCCTCCCGCGAGAGCCTTTGCGGCGTCGCGTGAACAGACCGGTTAGCGTTCCATTGGTGATCAGTGTGCCTACCAGTACGAAGGCCAGCCCCACCAGGGCATACCAGGTGACGGTCTCGCCCAACAACGCTACGCCCCAGATCAGCGCCGTGCAGGGGAGCAAATAGGTTACCACCATGGTACGGGTGGCGCCGACATGATTGATCAGCCAGAAATACAGCAAATAGGCGATGCCAGTTCCGAGCACGCCCAGTTCCGCGATCGCGCCGAGCGCCAGCCAGGAGGGCAGATGCGTCGGTGGACTCCATAGCAGCGCGATCGGCAGCGTGACGATCAGCGCGGCAAGCTGTGATCCCAGTGGCCCCACGAGCTGCGCGGACCCAGCATAGCCACGGCTGAGCAGCGCTCCCACCGCGTACGCCGCCGCCGCGATCAGCACGGCGATCAGCCCGGCCAGGTCGGGATGCTGGCCGCCCCCAAGGTCGAACAGCCCCGGACCCACCAGCACACCCACTCCCAGGAAGCCCACCACCACGCCCAGACCGCGCCGCACCGTGAGCGCCTCGTACCCCACGGCCGCCCACCAATTCGCCAGCAGCACGGTGAACAGCGGCGTCGTGGCGTTGAGAATTGAGGCCATGCCGCTGCTGATGCGCGTCTCTCCCCAGGCGATGAGCAAATACGGAATGACATAGTTGATGACACCGACGGCCAGGCTCAACTTCCAGAAGCGCCGCCACCCGGCGAACAGCGAAGGCTGGCAGGCGACGACCAGGAGCAGGGTCACCACCGAGAAGAGCAGCCGCAGCTCCACCAGCGTCGCGGGCGAGACCGCCAGCACGCCGATCTTGATGAACAGGAACGAAGCACCCCAGATCAGCGCCAGCAAGCCCAACACGCCATATTCGCGCACCCGCACGAGTGGTGTTCCCTTCTTCGGGGCGCTCGTGGTCACGCGGGCGCCCGTCATTTCACCGTATATACGGTGTGTGTAACACGCGCGGATGCGGAATGGTTGCGCGAGTACCTTGCGGGATTGTGTGCTGGCGAAAATCAATCGAAGCGCAGCATATCCTGCGCGACGGCGCGGGCGATGATGAGCCGCTGCACCTGGCTGGTGCCCTCGACGATGGTGAGCTGGCGCGCGTCGCGATAGAAGCGCTCGGTCGCCGATTCTTGCATATACCCCAGGCCGCCCATGATCTGCACCGCCTTGTCGGCGGCTTCGACCGCGGTTTCGGTGGCGAATGCCTTGGCCATCGAAAGCCAGTGCGCGTGCTCGACGCCCGCTTTGCCCTCGTCTACCAGCATGCAGGCCTGATAGGTCAGCAACCGCGCCGCCTCGATATGCATGGCGACGTCGGCGATCATCATCTGGATGGCCTGATGCTCGATGATCGGCTTGCCAAACGTGTGGCGCTGCCGGGCA
Source organism: Ktedonobacterales bacterium (assembly GCA_036000225.1). Taxonomy (GTDB): domain Bacteria; phylum Chloroflexota; class Ktedonobacteria; order Ktedonobacterales; family JADMIN01; genus DASYGC01. The sequence goes on from DASYGC010000482.1 coordinate 1,830, forward strand.
TAGTCGACGGCATACTGAATCGCGCCTTCGGCGGTACCCAGGCCGCGTGCCGCGACAATCGGCCGCACGGAGTTCAGATTCCACATGATGAGCTTGAAGCCGTCGTTCTCACGCCCAAGCAGTTGTTTGGCGGGTACACGGGCATCTTCGAAGATCAGCTCACAGGTCGGCACACCGTGCACACCCATCTTGCGGTCGTGCTTGCCGACACGGAAGCCGGGGGTGTCCTTCTCCACGATGAAGGCGCTAAATCCACGCGAGCCGGCCTTGGGGTCGGTCTTGGTCGCGACCAGGAAGAAATCGGCGACACTCGCGCCGGAGATCCAATGCTTGGTGCCGTTTAGGATATACTCGTCGCCATGCCGCTCGGCCCGAGTCTGAATGTTGGCGGAGTCTGACCCCGCGCCCGGCTCGGTCAGCCCGAAGGCGCCGCGCCGCTCGCCGGTGGCGGTCTTATGGCAGTATTCCTGTTTCTGCGCTTCAGTGCCACCGTAAAGAATCGCCGAAGTAGAAAGCTTGGTGAGCAGCAGCATCAGGGAGCAGGCGTTATCGACCTTGGCGATCTCTTCGACGGCCAGTCCCAGTCCGAACGTGCCGGCCCCGCTGCCGCCGTACTCCTCTGGGAACCAGAGACCGAGCAGGCCGGTTTCTTTGAACGTCTGGTAAATGTCCTCGGGATAGATGCCGGTCTCATCGAGCTCGGCTGCGCGGGGGGCGATCACCTCGCGGGCGATGCGCCGCGCGGTGTCGCGAATCAGTTGTTGCTCTTCGCTAAGCGCAAAGTCCATCGGAAACAGCTCCTCTCCACGTCAAGGCGGCGCGCCACCGCGCACATTATAGCGCGAGATCGCACCGGCCAGTCGCATGCCCGGCCCTCCAGGCTTCACGCGCCATCACGCGCGGCCGGCCGTTTCGGCATACTGGAGTTCATACAGACGGGCGTAGTAGCCGTTGCGCGCCAGCAGATCTTCGTGACGCCCCTCTTCGACGATGCGGCCTTTGTGCAGCACGATGATCCGGTCTACGTTGCGAATGGTGGAGAGCCGGTGAGCGATGATGATTGACGTGCGCTCCCGCATCAGTTTGCCCAGGGCATCCTGAATCAGCGCCTCGGTCTCCGTATCCACGCTGCTGGTCGCTTCGTCCAGGATGAGCAGAATCTCGGGATTGAACGCCACCGCGCGGGCGAACGCGAGGAGCTGCTTCTGGCCAACCGAAAGGCCAGCGCCGCGCTCGCGCACCTCTTCGTCATAGCCGTGCGGCAATTGTTCGATGAATCCGGCGGCGTTCACATATCCCGCAGCGGTACGCATCTGTTCGTCGGTGATGTGGGTCTCGCCCAGGCGAATGTTGCTGGCAATGGTGCCCGAAAAGACAAACGGGTCCTGCAACACGGCGCCAATATGGTGGCGCAGGTCGGCCTGGGCCATGTCGCGCACGTCGACGCCATCGATCAGCACCGCGCCGCGCTGGACATCATAAAAGCGCGACATCAGACTGATGAGCGATGTTTTGCCGGCCCCGGTGGCGCCGACGAACGCGACGCTCTCACCGGGTTGAATGCGGAAGGAAACGCCGCGCAGGACCCAATCTTCGTCGTTGTAGGCAAACCAGACATCGCGGAACTCGACGGCGCCGAGCACGCGATCGACCTGCGTCGGCGTGGGCGGATCGGTGATGGCCGGCTGTTCATCCATGACGCGGAAGATACGTTCTGAACTGGCCATGGCGCTCTGCAGCGTGGTGTACTGGTCGGCCAGGTCGCGAATGGGAGAGAAGAACCGATCGACGTACTGCAGGAACGCCACGAAGGCGCCAAACGTGAGGGTACCAACCAGCACCTGGAAACCACCGGCCCACACAATCAGCGCGGTGGCCACTGCGGCAAACAGTCCGACGATGGGGAAGAAAAGCGCGAAGTAGAACAGCGAGCGCAGCGTTGCACCGCGATAGTCCACGTTCAAGTCATCGAATACTTGAAAATTGCGGCGCTCGCGATTGAATAACTGCACCACTTGCGTGCCGGCGATGTTTTCGGCAATGCTCGCGTTGATGCGCGCCAGCCGTACGCGGATCGCGCGGAAATTGTCGCGCATCGCGCGCTGGAAGTAGCGCGTCGCCAGGACCAAAGGGGGCAGCACGATAAAGACCACCAGCGCGAGCCGCCAGTTCTCGATGAGCAAGATAATGAGGATGGCGGCTATGGTGAAGACATCACCCACCAGCGTGATCGCGCCAGAGGTGAAGAGCTGGTTCAGCGAGTCGACATCGTTGGTGATGCGGGTCATCAGACGTCCAACGGGGTTGTGATCGAAAAACGAGAGCGAGAGCGACTGGAGATGCTCGAACATCCGGGAGCGCAGATCGTACATCACGCGCTGTCCGAGCACGCTCAGCAAGAAATACTGCACGTAGCGCAGGACGAAGCCAACGCACAGCACACCGACGAACAACACCGCAAAGAACAAC
>DASYGC010000483.1:0-2770 GCA_036000225.1 Ktedonobacterales bacterium
GGACGCCGGCGGCCAGGCCCTATCCCACCAGGCCGACCTGACCCAGCCGGACGAGGTTGAGGGGCTGGTCCGCGCGACGGTAGACGCCTTCGGACGGCTGGACGTACTCGTCAACAACGCCGGTATCTATCCCCTGCACAGGCTATTGGAGATGACGCCGGAGCAGTGGGAGTCGGTGATCGCGGCCAATCTGCGTAGCGTGTTCCTCTGCACGCAGGCGGCGGCGCGCCAGATGATCGCGCGGGGCGAGGGCGGTGCGCTCGTCAATATCTCGTCAATCGAGGCGGAGAATCCCGCCCCCAATCACAGCCACTACAACGCCGCCAAAGGCGGCGTGCTGATGTATACGCGCGCGGCGGCCAGCGAATTGGGGGCGTATGGCATCCGCGTCAACGCGGTGGCGCCCGGCCTGATTCGCAGCCCCAGCATCGAACAGGACTGGCCGGAGGGTGTGGCGCGCTGGACCCGGACCGCGCCCCTGCGCCGGTTGGGCACGCCCGAAGATGTCGCCGACGCCTGCCTCTTTCTGGCCTCACCGGCCGCGCGCTGGATCACCGGGGCCAGCCTGACCGTGGATGGCGGGGTGATGACGCATCAGATCTTCTGAGCGGCTGACGATATGGACGGCTGGCGCGTCGCCAGGCCGCCCGCGATGAGCAGGCTGCCTGATACCGGCATGCCGCCCTTGAGCACCAGCGCGCGCCGCGCGGGATCGGCCAGGCGCGCGATATCCACCAGCGGATCGCCGTTGACGAGCAGGACATCGGCGAGCATGCCCACCGCCAGCGTGCCCACGTCGTGCTCCATGCGCAGCAGTTCGGCGGCGGTGCGGGTGCTGGCCACGATGCTCTGCATCGGCGTCATGCCGTGCTGGACCATCAACGCCAGCTCTTGCGCATTCTCGCCGTGGGGGCCGACGCCGGTGTCGGTGCCCATCGCCACCTTCACACCCGCCGCCACGGCCCGCCGGAAGCTCGCGCGGTGATCGGCCATCACGGCGCGCGACTTCTCGACGGCATAGGCCGGCAGCAGGTCGGGGTGGGCCTCGGCAGCGCGAATCACATCTTCGGGCGCCTTGAGCGTGGGCACCAGATACACGCCGTGCTCGATCATGAAGGCGATAGCTTCGTCGTCCAGCCAGATGCCGTGCTCGATGGAGGCGATGCCCGCGCGCAGCGCGTTCTTGATGCCCTGCGTGCTCTGCGCGTGCGCCATGCAGCGCTTGTTGTGGGTGCTGGCCTCGTAGACCGCGACGGCGATCTCCTCGACGGTGAACTGCGGCGAGGTCGGCGCATCGGCAGAGGAGAGCACGCCGCCGCTGGTACAGAGTTTGAGCCAGTCGGCGCCCGCGCGCAGCACTTCGCGGCTGACGCGGCGCATCTGGTCCACGCCATCCACCACGCCACGCGGCACATCGGCGGGTAGTGGCTGGCCGAGATCGACGCAGCAGGGCATCAGATGATCGCCATGTCCTCCCGTCTGCGAGAGGAAGCTCACGGCGACCTGCATGCGCGGTCCCACGAAGAGGCCGCGCTCGACCGCCATTTTCACCGCCGCGGGAGTGCCACCCGCATCGCGCACGGTGGTGATGCCGGCCTCCAGCGTCGCGCGGCAGTTGGGGACGCTGTAGAGCAACTGGAGCGAGGGTGGTGTGAGTAAGTGACGCAGCGGATAGAGCCAGTCGCCGGTGAGGTGCACATGGCAGTCAATCAGGCCGGGCAGGATGCTGGCGCCATCGGCCTCGATGACCACGGCGCCGCGCGGCACCGTCACACGCGCGCGGGGCCCGACCGCGCTGATGCGCTCGCCCTCGATCACCAGCGCGCTGTGCTCGATAGGATCGGCGCCGGTGCCGTCAATCAACCGCGCGCCCAGAATGGCCAGTGGCTGGGTCGACGTATCACCCCCACTCGCTGAGTGGGCCGCGCTGCCGCCAGCCTGCCCAGCGCGCTGGCCATTGGTCCGGTGTTTACCTGACATGGCGCCATCCTCTCACTGCTTGTGAACCGTGCCGCGGTGGCAGTATAGCATGGTGACCGGCTCCCCTGGATTGAGATAGAATGTAGGAGAGAGATTGCCACCGGAGTTGAGAAGATAGAGAAGGCCGGATGACGCGCATGGTGACTGACACCTTACGGCGACCGCTGCGCGACCTGCGCATTTCGGTGACGGACCGCTGCAATTTTCGCTGCACCTACTGCATGCCCAAAGAGGTCTTTGGCCGTAATTTCGCGTTCTTGCCCCCTGGCCAGCTGCTGACTTTCGAGGAGATCACGCGGCTGACGCGTATCGCGCTCGGCCTGGGGGTCGAAAAGATTCGCCTGACGGGTGGCGAGCCGCTCGTGCGCCGTGATATCGAGGGGCTGGTTAGCATGCTGGCGCCGCTGGAGGGCCTGCGCGACCTGACGATGACGACCAATGGCGCGCTGCTGGCGCGCAAAGCCGCTGCGCTCAAGGCGGCGGGCCTGCGGCGCATCACCGTGAGTCTGGACTCACTCGACGATGCGGTCTTCAAGGCGATGAACGATGTCGACTTTCCGGTGGCGCGGGTGCTCGAAGGCATTGAAGCGGCGCAAGCGGTGGGCATCACGCCGATCAAGATCAACATGGTGGTCAAGCGCGGGGTCAACGAACAGAGTGTGGTGGCGATGGCGCGCCACTTCCATGGCACCGGTCACATTCTGCGTTTCATCGAGTACATGGATGTTGGCAGCACCAACGGCTGGCGGCTTGACGATGTCTATTCGGCAGCGGAGATCGTGCGCGCGAT
>DASYGC010000484.1:0-6729 GCA_036000225.1 Ktedonobacterales bacterium
CGACCGCGCGCACGCGCATCCTATGCAACATCCACTGGCCACAGAGCACTACCACCACCGATTATTTTGCGTTCGCCGGCCAAACCATCGCCATCCACGACACGAACTGGCATTATCTGGTGGCCGACCAGCTGGGCAGCCCGGTGGTCCAACTGAACGCCAGCGGCAGCCCCAAGTTGGTGCGACCCAGCTGCCCTACGGCTCGGGACGTTACGCGGCGGCGAGCCTGGGCAATCTGGGCTTTACCGGCCAGCGCAAGGACACCTCGCCTAACCTGACCTATTTCAACGCCCGCTACTATGACCAGGATGTGGGGTGTTTCTCTCGCTCGATCGCGTGACCGACGGGCCCAACCCCTACGTCAATGGCCGGGTCGAGAGTGCCACCGATCCCAGCGGGTGGATGTCGGGCAATCCGCGGTGCCCATATTGATGGCGCACAACACGCGTGTGTCACCGTGCTATACTCAAACGGAGTGCCCACCTCCGCGGATGCCCTGGCCCAAGCCCAGGCTGACGCCTCATACTGGGCGAGGAATGCTGTATGCGCGACCTGGCTCGTTGGGGTGTGGTGGGGGGAGCGGCCAGCCTCGCCCGCTTGCGGTTCCCTGCGGGCGCCCGAACAGCGCCAGGCATGCCAGGCGCGCCACGCGTGCTCGTGCTCCGGCCCGATCATCTGGGCGATGTCTTGCTCAGCACCCCCGCGCTTTCAGCCTTGCGCGCGGCGTTGCCCCAGGCGCATATCGTGGCGCTGCTCGGGCCGTGGGCCGTGGAAGCCCTGCGCGCTAATCCCGCGATCGATGAACTCCACCAGTTCGCCTTCCCCGGATTCACCCGGCGCCCATGCCAGCCCTCAAGCCATCCCTACTGGCAACTGATCGAGCTGGCGCGGCGTATCAAAGCCTGGGAGGTGGATGCGGCGATCAATTTCCGACCCGATTTCTGGTGGGGATCGGCCGCGCTGGCGCTCGCCGGCGTGCCCATGCGTGTGGGTTTCGCGGTCGCGCCAGGGTCCGCCGCGTTGACGTACCGCGAGCCGTTTCCCAGCATGCCCGAGCATGCCGCGCGGCTCGCGCTGCGCCTCAGCGGACGTACTGCCCGTCTGCTCGGAGCGCCGCTGCCCGCGCACACGCCGCTGGACCCAACCTCGTGGCCACTGGTCTTTGCGATCGCCCCAGAGGACCACCGATGGGCCGAGTCCTGGTTGGCCCAACATGCGATCACCGCCGAAAACCCACCAATCTTCGTGCATCCCGGTGCCGGCGCCGCCGTCAAGCTCTGGACCGCGCGCCAGTGGGCGCAAACCGCTGAACGCCTGGCAGCGGACACCGGCGCGCCGCTCGTGATCGCCGGCGCCACGACGGAGGGGTCTGAGGTGGGCCGTGTGGTGGCACAGATCGCGTCGAGCGTGCACGTCGCGTCCCTGACGGAGCCGGTATCGCTGGCACGCTACGGCGCCCTCATCAGCCGGGCGCGCCTGGCCCTGGGGGTGGATAGCGGCCCGCTGCATCTCGCGGTGGCCGTCGGCACCCCTTCCGTGCGCTTGCATGGGCCGACCGACCCCACCGTGTTTGGGCCCTGGGGCAACTCCGCTTTGCATGCCGTGGTCGCATCGGACCTCCCCTGCGTACCGTGCGGCCGGCTGGACTATCCCGCTGACGAACTGGCTAACCATCCCTGCGTGCGTGTGTTGCGCCCGTCAACCGTGTGCGCAACCGCGCATGCGGTGCTTGCCTCTGCCGCCGGAGCGCCCAGCGACGCGAACCGCATAACTGCCAGCCCGTCAGGGAGTGTCGCACGATGATGCCGCCACACCAACCACCCTCAAGCAGGCTCAATCAAGCGCCAACCGTGGCGCACCCGCCCTCCCCATTCGCCTATGACCAGCGACCAGCGCTCGCCCAGCGTCTCGCCAGCACATGGGGGCTACGCGCCAAGCACATCGTCCAACGGCTGGTTTATGCCGGTCTGGCTGGCGCCGGTCTGCTCAGCGGTCTGCGCATTGGGCGCACTCAGCCACTGCGACCGGGCGATCCGCGGATCCGGCGCATCCTGGTGATTCGCGTCGACCTGATCGGCGATGTCGTGCTCTCGCTGCCGGCGATCCAGGCGTTGCGCCAGGGCTATCCCAACGCCGCTATTGATCTGCTGGTCTTGCCCGCCACCGCCGCTGTACTGGAAGGGGCAAGCGACATTGCTCGTGTCCTCGTCTACGACCCCAACATCTGGCGCAGCCCGGCAGCGCTGTGCGCGCCGCGCAACTGGCGCGCGGTTGGCCGTCTGGTGCAGACATTGCGTGCCGCTCGCTATGATCTATGTCTGAGCGTCGCGGGCGACTGGGCGAGCGTGCTGGCCTGGATCAGCGGGGCGCGCCGCCGGGTGGGCTATGCCGGCGAAGCCTATCCCGGCCTGATGACCGACCCGGTGCCTGGCCGGCGCTACGCCCGGCGCGAGCATGAGGTGGAGTACGTGCATCGCCTCGCGCGGGCCGCCGGGGGCATCGTCACCGAGCACAACGCGCTCCCAGCGCTCCACATCCCTGACCCCACGCGCCATGCGCTGCTGACGAAACTCGCTGTCCTGGGTGTCCCGCGCGTGGAGAGCGGCGGCGCCCTGGTGGTGTTGCATGCCGGCGCCCAAAACGGGAGCGCCAAACGCTGGCCCGCGGCATCCTGGGCCGCGCTCGCCGATCGCCTCGCGGCGCACGACGGCATCCAGGTGATCTTTACTGGCGCCGCCACCGATCGCCCACTGGTGGCCGCCATCCGCGATCAGATGCGCGAAGCGCACGTCGATCTCTCGGGCGCCACGACGCTGGCGGAGTTGGCGGCGCTGCTGGCGCTCGCCGACCTCGTCATCAGCGGCGATAGCGGCCCGCTCCACATCGCGTGCGCGGTGGATACTCCCGTCATCGGGCTCTACGGGCCGACCGATCCGCTGTTGAGTGGCCCGCTCGGGCCGCACGCGCTAGTCCTGCGACACACCATGTGGTGTGCGCCGTGCTACGACGCCAGCGCCACCGCGGAGTGCCGTTTCGGCAATCCTGTCTGCATGAAGAGTCTGTCACCCCTCGCGGTGTACCAGGCGGCTTGCCGCCAATTGCGCCGCCGCGCGGCGGCGCACGCGACCACGCCCGCGTTCCAGGGAGCCCAACCAGCCCAGTGAGTCAGCTACCTCCAGCCACCGAACAATCACATAAGTCCATGCATGCCCATCTGGTGCTGGCCCCGCGCGCGCGCATCCTGGTGGTCAAGCTGGGAGGGCTGGGCGATGTCTTGCTGGCGCTGCCCGCCCTACGCGCCTTGCGTGCCGCATATCCCGGCGCCCAGATCGACCTGCTGGTGGCGGCGCCAGCCGCCGAACTGGTGCGCGATTCGCCCTACCTCGATCGCGTGCTGGAGCTGACGCAGACCCCATTCGACTCCTTACGCGGCGTGCTACTCGCGCCCCGGCGGCTCGCGGCGCTGTGGCGGGTCTGGCGCCAGTTGCGCGGCGCGCGCTACGATGCCGTGCTGCTGCTGCGGCACCTGACCCTGCCGCTCGGTCGCCTGAAGTATCGCTTCCTGCTTGCGGCGACGCGCCCGGCGCTCCGCGTCGGGCTGGACAACGGCCATGGCACCTGGCTCGATGTGTGTGTGCCAGACCATGGCTTCGGCGCGCTGCACGAAGCGGCATACGCGCTGGCGGTGGTCAGGGCGATTACTCCTGCCCTGCCTTCGACGGTGGGGGCTCCCACGCTCGCCGATCTCGGCTGGGCGGATGGGCCCGCCGCCAGCGATAGACCAGCGCCGCCACGCCTCGCGCCACGCCTTGCGCCACGCCTTGCGCCACGCCTCGCGCCACGCATCGCGCTGCATCCGGGCAGTGGCGGCTACAGTCTCGCGCGCCGGTGGCCAGTTTCGCGCTATGTGGCCCTGGCAAACGCGCTGCATCACGAGTTCGGCGCCCACATCGCCCTGCTTGGCGGCGCGGAGGACCAGGATGTGGTGACGGCATGCCGTGACGCCCTGGCACAACCTGAATGGGTCGAGCCGGCGCGGGGGCCGCGCGCGCTGCGTGCCTTCGCGCGGGAATTGGCGGACTTTGATCTCTTCATCGGCAACGACGCGTTCCCCATGCATCTGGCCGCCGCCGCCGGCACGCCGGTGATTGCGATCTTCGGACTCTCCAACCACCGTGCCTGGCACCCGCTCGCGCGCGATGCCGCGACTCCCGCGCTGGTCGTGCGGCGCGATCTGCCGTGCAGTCCGTGTTTCTATGTCGGCCACCACCTGGGCACGCCCCAGGGCTGCGCGGCGCGATCCTGTTTGACGGAGTTGGACATCGCACCGGTGATGACGCAGGTGCGGCGTGTGCTGCGTCGGTCTGGCGCAGCCCACCGGCCCCTGCCGTCTTCTACCCCGTGATCGCCACCGGCGCCCGGTGAATGGGACGGCTGAAGTTGCCGATGGCGGTGCTGGGCGCCTCGCGTTGCAGCGTCTCGATCATCGCGCGTATCCCCATTGCTTCACTCGCTGGCTGGGGCATGCGTGGCAGCAACACCTCCGGGTCAATGTTCAGGTTGCGCAACTGCACGAGCTTCACGTGCGTCCGGCGCAAGAACTCCACCAGCGCGGCGACCTCATCGCCGGTATCAATTAACCCAGGAAACACGAGCAGGTTGATCGAGGTATAGACACCGGCCTCATGCGCGCGCAGCAGAGACTCTTCCACGTGCTCGAAGCGATATCCAATCGGGCGATAATAGGCGTCGTAGGTCTCGCGCCGCGCCGAGATCGTACTCGCGCGCAGGCTATCCAGGCCGGCGTCGTACAGCCGTTGCAGCGCACGAGGATTGCTCGCGTTGCTATTGATGTTGATCGTGCCACGGCGCGTACGCGCGCGGATGCCACGGATCGCCGCTTCGATCAAGCGTGCCTGAATCAGCGGCTCACCCTCGCACCCCTGGCCGAAGCTGAAGATGGCATCGTGGGCGTGCTCCAGATGGGCTACGCCCAGTTCGACCACCTCGGCGATCGTGGGCACAAAGGTCAGCCGGTCTTGCGGCGAAACCAGATCCTCTTCATCCTGCTTCGAGATGCAGCCAATGCAGCGGGCGTTGCAGCCTGGCGACACCGCCACCGCGCCTTCCCAGCGTCTGAAGAAGAGGTTGCTCGCCGTTGGGCAGTGATAGTCGAGCGCGCAGTGGGCATGGTGCGCCAGCGCCCGATTGTCCGGCTCCTCGCGCAACCGCGTCGCCACCAGCCGTTGCAGCCGCGCGGCACTGAATCGGCTCGGCAGCCACCGGCTCGGATCGTCGGTGCGCACCGCGGCCACGTATAATTCGCCGGCGATGCCCGCCACCGCGCAATAGCCAAAAAACGGCAGGTGTTCGGCCTGGGGAGTCAGTTCATAGGCCGGCAAGGCCGTGCGCGTGTACCCGATTGGCAGCAGCGCCGCGAGCGCCCAACCAGCGCCCGCGCTCACCGAGCGGCGCTCGCCCGCGGCATCGAGCCCGACCGCCAGCCGCGAGGGCAACATGGCCAGCGTTGCCCCCGCGGGCAACGGGATCAACTCAGCGGCACGCAGCCGCCGGCCAGCGTAATCCAGCGCGTGGAGGGAGGTGCGCTCGCCCAGTCCACCATCGGCGGTACTGTAGACGACGTAGGGGGCGGGAGGACTCATCAGTAGGGGAGCTCCGCTTCTGGTAATCCGCCATCATCGGGCGTCTCCACGCCATACTCCTCGTCATCATCCTGGCTGTCGAACATCTCCGGTGACATGCTGGCGCGAGCGGCGGGCCGTTGCGTATCTTCGCCATCTTCGTAGAGAAAACTCACCACCACATGCTCGCCGCGCGCCGATTGCGTCATCAGCCGGATGTGGAGATGGTGTTGGCGCAGCCAGTCGTTCACCAGGACTTCGAACTGCGCCATATTGTCAGCGCAGGCCGCGCTATCGAATCCCTTGTATTGGACCATGCCACTTCTCCCTCGTCGCATCCGGCCCCGCGCACCGCGCTTGCCTGGGCACTCCATCCATTTTATCACAGCGCGCGTGGTCCGCTCCGTGGGTCCCGGTGCGTGTATTGACCGGCCCGCCGCATCCCGCATATACTGCACCAACCACACGACTCGTAGCGGCCAGCGCAAAAGAGGAGCATCGCATGGCGGCGTCCCCATCCGCGGCGCTCGTGCGGCTGCGCGAGGCGGATATCGTGCGGCTCTGTGGCCTGTCCGCCACAGCGGTTGGACTTGCCAGCGCGGCCCGCCACGCAATACGCGACGCGACGCATCGCGATGGCCTGCTGGCGGCGACGGTCCATCTGGATGCCACGGACCCCACGGACCCTACGGACACCACGAATTTCGCGCGAGTGCGTGCCGAGCTCCTCGACGCGCCCACCAGCGCGCTGCGCTGGAGCTGCTCGTGTGCCGCGGCGCCGGACGCGTTGCTGGGCGCACCGGGCCAGGACGCCACCACTTCGCCGGGGTGCGTACATGTCGCGGCCCTGCTCGCCGCCTGGATTCGCGATCCGGGGCGGTTTCTCGCCCTCTCATCAGCCGCACCCGGCGCAGATGCTGACGCTGGCCCCTCGACGCGCGACCATGCTTCACCCCCGCGTGTCGCAAGGCGCGTGGCGGCCACAGCTCCCGCGCCAGCCGCCGCACGCCGCACGCTCAGCCAGGCGCTGCTACAGTTGCCAGAGGCAGCCCTGGACACGCTGGCCCTCACCCTGCTGGGTGCTGTT
>DASYGC010000485.1:0-5673 GCA_036000225.1 Ktedonobacterales bacterium
CGCCAGGGTGGCGCGCGCGCCATCGAGGTGACTCTGGATGGCCGGCCCTATGTGGTGCGTCTGGAAGATGAACGCACGCGCGCGCTGGCTGGGCTGGCCGGCGCGGCAAACGAAAGCGGCGAGGCGACCGTGACCGCGCCGATGCCGGGGCTGGTCGCTAATGTGCTGGTCGCCGTTGGCGACACCGTCGAGCGCGGCCAGACGGTGGTAGTGCTCGAGGCGATGAAAATGGAGAATGACCTGGTCGCGCCGCGCGCGGGTGTCATCCATGCGATCCTGGTCGCCAGAGGGCAGGCCGTCATCCAGGACACCAGGCTGGTGGTCATCGGCGACGCGGGCGGCGCGCCCGCCGTCGACGAGGACGGCGAATAGATCTCCGCCTTACGCGCGGGCATCCTGGATGTGTTCCCTGATCGTTCCGACGTTCAAACGCGCCACTGGGAGCACGCGATTACCGAAATCGCATGCCGTGCGGCGTTGCTCGCGCGGGCCATACTCGGCGGCCCACCGCCGCAACGCGGGTGAGGGTGTTGCGCGCCGCGGCCAGATCCCACGCAGGCCGGTCCAGGGTGGCGCGCACCGTTACCACCACCAGCAGCACGTTGCGCAGGGCAATCGCTGGCAGGAAGCGCCAGTCGGCGGCGACGAGCAGGATGTGCGGGTGGGCGAAGTAGAGGAACGGGTAGATCAGCGTTGTGAGCACGCCCACGGCCAGCCAGAGCAGATCAAGCTCCATCACATAGGCCACCAGCGGCAGCACCCAAATCAGGTATTGCGGACTAAAGATCTTGTTCGTGACCAGCACCATACACAGGCAGGCGACGAAGGCATGGCCGGCATCCAGCCGGCCACGCAGGTGGCGCCAGTAGACCACCAGGCAGCCAAGCACGAGCGCGAGCGCCGACAGCGGCTCCAGCAGCACATCCAGTGGCCCGACGAGATTGAGCGAGTGGAAGGTGTAAACATCGTGCGCGGGAAAGCCCAGAAAGCGGCCGAACCAGAGCAGTGACGCAGGCGTCGACTCGATCTGCAGCGGACGCAAGCCCGCGTAACTGAAGCCGGAGAACGCACCGGCCCCGGAGAGCAGCGCGGCGCCGCCAAAGCCGAGCACGATGACGGCCGCGCATGCGCCCAGACCGCGCGCGACAGACCAGAGCGCGGCGCGATCCACCGGCCCGATCAGCGCGCGCACCACGGCACCCAGGGATGCGATCCTGCCGCCGTGCCCATCCGTCGCGGCCGCCGTGGGCGCTGGATGGAGGGTGCGCCACTGCTCGATGGCTACCAGTGGAATCAGAAACACGGGATACAGTTTGAGCAGCACGCCCAGTGCCAGCAGGATGTACGCCCAGCGGAAGCGCCGCCGCTGCGCGCAATAGAGCGCCAGCAGGGTGACCAGCGCGGGCACCAGATCGAAGCGCGCGAAGACGGTCGAAGCGGCGCCGATCAGCACGTAAATGGCATAGGTCCGGGCGCGCGGGCTGCCGGCCACGCGCCGCAGCCAGCAGTAGCCGCCCACAAAGAGCAGGCCCATCCACACCATGAAGACCGACATCACATCAGACAGTGGCGGCAGCACGCTCAGCGTGAACGGGACAATCGAGAGTGGAGGGTATTCCACCGGCAGATGGTGAAAGAGTGGTGGCTGCGTCCAGAACCGCAGGGCATACAACCGATACTCGCGTACGTCTTCGTTGGGTACGCGCGCGCCATACACCGTGAGATTGACGAGATGGGCCGCGGCCCAGACCGCCAGCGCCAGCACGCCAATCTCCACCACCAGCGGCCAGGAACGGCGCCAGGAGTGGGCCGGCGCTGGCGGACTGTTCGCCGCCGCGTCCGGTGACGCCTGCCCAGCGTGTGCGGAGCGCACCAGCAGACGTGATCGCCGCATGCGACGTCTCTTTCCTCCAGGCAGACTATGTCGGTCCTCAAGCGGTATCGTACCACGTCTGGCAACACCGCAAGCACCCGGCCGTGCCGGAGGCATATTTGCCAGCTAGATCTGCCGCGATTCCGCCTGCCGCAGCCGGCGCGAGAGCACCGCCAGCAGCTTGATGCTAATATCCGCGTCCTCGCGCAGCGCGGCGCGGAAGTCGAAGATTGGCACCTGCAGCACGCGCGTTGGCTCCAGCGCCGTGACCGTGGCCGACCGCGGCAGATCATCGAGCAGCGACATCTCACCAATGACTTCGCCCGGGTCCTCGGTGCGAATTTCCTGTACGGTACCATCCGCCTGCAGGTGATCGATCTTTACTCGCCCGCTCATGATGATGAAGAGTCCCGCCCCTGGATCCCCCTGGCGCATCAGCACCTCTGACGCCCCATACTGGCGCTGGCGACAGGTGGCGCCCAGACGCTGGAGCTCACGCCGGCTCAGATCGAGAAACAGCGGCACGCGACCAAGCATGCGCACAAAGTCCTCAGGGGTCTCCTGCCACGGCGGTGCGCTCGCGGCGGTCTGCTTGTTCTTCGAGAAAAGTCGTCCGAACATGGCTGGCTGCCCTCCACTCTTGCTACCAGGTCACATCGGTCAGGCCCTGTAGCGGGGCGATTTGCCTGGCTACCGTCACCGCGCGGCATGTGCACATGGCCCATCGCCATCTCCTGGCGCGGCGTTCTCGTTGCTGCGCGGTGCCAGCCAGTGTTTCCACCGGCGTTCCCATTCTACGCCGCCCACGCGGTCAGCGCCACTCTCGTGCACCTGGCCCGCGCGCTCGACACCGCCGCGCGGTGTCGCGTTGATGGGTGGCAGCCGTTACGCGATCTCAGACAGCTCGATCCAGTAACACGCGAGGACCGCGCCGGTTGCTGGATCTACGCGCCGCCACTCCAGGGCGCCACTGTTCTTTTCGATCACGCGCACCGAGGCTGGGTTGTCGCCGTTGATAGTAAGCATTACACGTCTCAGACCCTGCTCACGGGCGCGCTGCAGCACCAGCGCGAGTTGTCGGGTGGCGTAGCCTTGTCCGCGCCACGAAGGACGGATGTTGTAGCCGATGTGGCCATTGTGCTGCTCGAACGGCTCGGTCAAATGCGGGCGCAGACGGATCTCGCCGAGAAACGTCATGCCATCTTTGACCAGCCAGTAGGTTTGCTTGGGCACCACACCTGGCGGCAGGCCGATTCCCTGAGCCTCATCCTCCAGCTCGCGCACGAAAGCGGGGAAATCCTCACCGGCCAACTCAAAGTTGTTGAAAGGTAATTCGGCAGTTGCCCGGAACTCGGCGACCATCGCGCGGTATTCAGCGGCGAACTCCGCGGCAGGGGTCACCAAGGTCAGGTGATCGGACTCCGACATCGCACATTGCTGCTTTCTCGTGGAACGGACGGCAACCGTCAGCCACTGGAGGTCACATGGGTTATCTGGTCGCGGTGCTATCTCCTGGACCGCCGGGTCGCGCCAGCGGGGTGCGCGCGATGAACGCCACGATGTGTTCGGCAATCGACTCGCCCTGGTCTTCCTGCAAGAAGTGCCCGGCATCCTGGATGGTGATCGCGGGCTGCTCGCGTGCCGCGGGAATCAGGTCGCGAAAGAACTGGTCCCCGCCGCGCGTGATCGGATCGCCATCGGAGAACAGCACCAGCGTGGGCTTCTGCCACGTAGCAAGTATCGCACGCGCGCGGCGCATCTCCGCGGCGCCCGGCTGATCCGGGTGTGTGGGCACCAGCCCGGGGAACGCCGAGGCTCCCACCTTGTAGGAGGCGTCGGGGAAGGGCGCTTCGTATGCCGCGAGCACCTCAGGCGCGAGCTGATCGCCGTGGGCTACCCCATTGCGGATGATCTGCCCGATGGGCAAGTCAGGATGCGATTGCGCGAACCGTTGCCAGGTGAGAAACCCGTGTGGCAAGTGCCCGTTTCCATCCGGCAGGCCGGTGTTCATGATCACCAGGCGCGCGAAGCGATCGGGCAACTCGCTGGCAATACGCAGGCCCAGCAGGCCGCCCCAGTCCTGGCAGACCAGCGTGATCGCGTCGAGCTCCAGTGCGTCGAGCAAACTCACCAGCAGATCGCGGTGCATCTGGAATGAATACTCTTCTGGCTCCGTGAATTTATCCGAGCGACCGAAACCTACCAGATCGGGTGCGATGGCTCGCGCCTGTCCCCCGAGGATTGGCAGCATCTTGCGATAGAGGTAGCTCCAGGATGGCTCGCCATGCAGACACAGCACCACCTCACCCGCACCCTGCTCCACATAGTGCAGGCGCACTCCGTTCAGCGTGACATAGTGTGGCGCAAAGGGGTAGCCCGGCAAGTGCGCGAAACGCTCGTCGGGGGTGCGGATGATTGGCATCGGTGTCTCCTCGTCGCTCGTGATGGCTCCAGTTGCCGTGGCGCTGCGCGCGTTGACAGGCGCTAGCATGGACCGGGCAGCCAGTCATGTCGATAACACTTCCCCGCCAGTATACGGCACGCCGATCGGACACGGTTCGTGTGACGAGGGAGTGGCGATGCGCGTGCGACTGCACACCTCGTGTTATACTGGGCGCATCTCCCCTGTTCGCGCCCGCGTTGTGTGTCGTCTTTGTGATGCGGAGATGACGATGGCCACCGACAGCTTCCCACCACCACACATTGGCGCTATTCAACCCTATCCCTCCCCGCCAACTGAGCTGGGGTACAGCTCTACACCGGCTGATTTCAATGCGAACGCGCCGCAAGCGGTTGGGGCATGGGCACAGCGGCATACCCATGACTATCCAGTGCCCTATGTGCCAGCGCAGCAGGCGAGCAACGGATTGGCGGTGGCTGGTATGGTACTGGGTATCGTGAGTCTGGTGCTCGATGTAACGGTGATTGGCTGTTTCATTGGCGTGCCACTGGCGATCATCGGATTCGTTCTCGCCATCTTTGGCGTGCGCGGGCCAGCGCGCGGCATGGCCACCGCGGGGATTGTCTGCTCGGCGATCGGATTCGGTGTGCCATTTGTGCTGGCGCTGCTGGTGGCACTGGCGCAATAGTACCCGCCGCAGCGCGCGCCGGCCAGCGTCCAGATGCTCGTTGTGCTGCTGTGTTGCTGGCGCGCCAGCGACACGGGCGGTACCATCCCAGCCGGGGCATGATGACTGGTGTATACTGGAACACCGGATACCGTGACAGGATGTCTCTTTATTGCATGCGGAATCGCGAGGAACTTGTCATGTCGCCACAGCCTTCGCCGTTGCGGGGCCAGCGGGGTCCGGTCGGCCCTTCCCCGACGAATACCTATCCGGCGCCCGCTCCCGCGAATGGGGACTTCTCAGCTACGGTTCCCGCGAGCCAGCCAGCGACGACGATGTATTATCCGCCGGCTCCCCCACCGCGGATTGTCCCAGCGCCCTCAGCGCCAGCCTCGCCGCCAGCGCGTCCCCGGGCGATGCCGGGGGGCAGGTTCCCTGTGCCCGTGGCGCCAGGACCCGGTCTTCTGCAGCCCAGACGCCAGACCGCGCCGCCAGCGGCTCGGCCGCCGCGGTTGCCTCGGTTGCCGCGACCAGTCCGCTCCGTCGTTGCGCCTCCAGCCCTCATGGCGCAGGCGCGCGGCGCCATCGTCTATCAGCCCACCAGGGCGAATGTCTGGGCGATCTGGAGCATGCTCTGCGTACCGGTGAGTCTGATGTTCGGCCCGCTCTTCTTTCTTCCGTCTCTGGCCGGCATCCTTTTCGGGTATATGGCGCGCGGCGCCACCCGCCGCG
>DASYGC010000486.1:0-8165 GCA_036000225.1 Ktedonobacterales bacterium
TCGCACGAGCAGGGGTTGCCCCATTCGGATTCGGACGGCTCTTCGCTCGCTTGCAGCTCCCCGTCCACGTTTCGCCGCTCTCCGCGTCCTTCTTCGGCCTCTGGCCCCTAGGCATCCTCCCCGCACCCCTCAAAGCTTGGCCTACTTGACTCGGCAGTCCGCGTAGGCTCAAACTTCAGAATTTGCGCAACTGCCGCTCGGCAGTTGCCGCGATCTCTCGCTCGCTTCGGCAAAATTGAAGCAAACATCTCTGGCACCAGCGATTCGGTCGCGCGCTGATGTTGCCACCAGCAGCGACCGGCATTCGCCGGGCCATACCTGCATCTCTATGCGGTTGTTCAGGTGCATTTTCTCTCAACCGCGCGACCAGCTTGTGTGGTGGCGGGTTGGCAGCGCCCCACGTGAGTCAGTTGCAGCGAGGCAACTGTCGCAGGGCGCTCTGTTATCTTGCCACACGTGTCAATCCCTGTCAAGCCTCAATACACTTTTGACACGTTCAGTGGGTCACGTAGCGTGTACTTACTCGCTGACTGGACTATTGTGCGAACCGCCTCGCATGCTACACTGGGCGCGCCCGATGGGGCCCGCATGGGATGGCACATGCGAGCGTTGCGCTGGCCAACCAAACCAAACGATCTGGAAGGAGCGACCTGAGATGGACAAACATGCCATTGTAGAGCAGGCACGCATGGGTACCGCGCCGAGTAATTAGGAGGTGCTGCGGGCGAAACGCTCATTCTTCGTTCAAGCGACGATTGTCGGCGCGTTGCTCACGGTGGGAGCAATCGCGGTAGCGGTGTATCATTTCACATCCGGCAGCGTCTTCGGCTATGGGCTGAATGACCAGACGCCGAGCAATGTCCTACTCGTCTGGCTCATTATCGACCTCGTGGTACTGATAGGCGTCGCGATAGCCGGCATTGTGATAGCGATTCGCCACCTGCTCCAACTTGGCACAGCAGGAGATCAAATGCTGGTTCTGATGCCCACCGGCTTCGTGAAGCGCCAGGGGACGGCCGACAACCAGACAACGGCAGTGGAGTATCAGCAAGTCGCCGCTATGCGCACCTCCATCGAACGTGGCGGTGTGTACTTGCTGATCCAGCCGCGTGGCAGCGCGAAGGTTGCCAAGGTAGAGCTTGACAGCCGCTTTGGCAAGCCCAAAGCCATCGCGCAACACATCACCGGCACCTGGGCGCAGGTGGCCGCGCAGGCGCGCGGTTCAAGGATAACCACTCCGTTTCGGCCAAATCAGCCACATCAGCGACATCAGCGACATGCACAATTCATGGAGGAGGCGCACCATCATGTTTGACCCGTTCATCCTCGCGGACTTTTCTGTGCAGACAGCGTCCGTTCTGCTTGCGAGCGCGGTGGGTGTCGTGCTCGTCGCGGCGGTGCTGCTCGTCTGGGCGACGGTGGCGCGACGGGCATACTCTGGACCAGAAACGGTCATTTTCGCGCGCTCGCCGCTGTTGTTCATCATCGGGGCACTGGTCACCGCGGTCTGTATCGGCGGCGCCGCCTTCGTGTATGACCCATCGCAGCAGAGTGGGATCTTCGTTGGGCTCATCCTCGTCGGGCTGTTCGCGGTGGTGCTCGCGGGTCAGTTCCTGATGCCCGCGCTGACTTTCTGGGTCGCGGATCACTCTGGCCTGACACGCCAGTTCCTGGCCTTCAAGACCACACTGCCCTGGCACACGATCGATTGGGTCTATCCAGCAAGCAAGACAACCACCTACCGAACGTACGGGATCAAGACGGGGCAGTCAACCCAGCAATCGCTCATGATCGAGGCGGGGCCGAAGCGCAAGCTCAAGCTCACCATCAAGGCATTTGGCGTAGGTGGCGACACCAACGCGCTGGTCGAGGCCACTCGGCAGCGGGCGACCAATGCGCTGTTTGGATACGACAAGTATCCCACCGTGCAACAACGTCGCACCGGTGGCGTGGCCAGCGCGCGGTAGCACCAATCCACCAACCACTGGCATGCGGCGGCCGGGTCTAAGGCCGGGCGTACCCGCGCCACGCCCGCTCAGCGCGCCAGTTCGCCCAGCGGCCGAAGCGGCACCCCTGCCGCGACCAGCGCGGTGCGCACCGCGCTGGCGATCGCGCTGGCGCCCGGCGTATCGCTATGGATGCAGAGCGTGACGGGGTCGAGTGCCACCCAGGTTCCGTCAGCCGCCGCCACGCCGCCCTCACGGACCAGACGCAGCGCACGGCGTCCCGCCTCAGCGGGATCGGCGATGAGCGCGGCCGCCGCGCCGCGTGGCAGTAGCCTCCCATGGGCATCGTAGCCCCGGTCGGCGAACGCCTCCTCGGCGACGCGCAGCCCCAGCGCCCGGCCCACACGCGCCTGGGTGGATCCGGCGCGCGCGACCAGCACCAGCGCGGGATCGTAGCGGTACACCGCCCGTGCGATAGTATCCGCCAGTGCGGGATCGTCGGCGGCATCGTTGTAGAGCGCGCCGTGCGGTTTCACATGCCGCAGCGGCACGCCAGAGGCCCGCGCGATGCCAGCTAGCGCGCCGATCTGGTAGAGCATCCAGTCCTCCACCTCCGCCGGGGTCATGCGCAGCGAACGTCGCCCGAAGCCTTGCAGATCGGGATAGCCCGGGTGGGCGCCGACGCACACGCCATAGCGTGCCGCCAGCTCCACCGTGCGGCGCATCACCAGCGGATCGCCCGCATGTGCGCCACATGCGACGCTGACCGACGTCACGAGCGGCATCAGGGCCGCATCGTCGCCCATGGGCCACGGGCCAAACGCTTCGCCGGCATCGCAATTGAGATCAATAGCTGGCAGGGCGCGCGCGGGGTCCTGCAATGGGCCGCGCGCATCCAGGTGATTGGGATTTGGATCACCAGCTGGCGCATGCGGGTCATTCGTCATCGCTGTCCCCCTCACTGCCTTCGGCAAAGCCTCGCACCAAGAGGGCGGGATCCGGTATGCCCGGCACGCGGCCCCGCAAGTGGTCGGCCGCCTGCTGATCCGCCTCCTGCTGGACATACAAATCCGGCGGGACCCGCAAGGCGTCGCGGGCCAGCGCGGGGGTCACCAGCGCGAACCTGAGCGTGTCGCCTGGCCGCAGCTGCGCGCCACGCCATTGGTCGGCGGAGATGACCACCGCCGGGATGTGGTAGCCACCGGTCGTCTGATGATCCGCCAGTAGGAGTATCGGCTCGCCCGCGGGCGGCAACTGGATGGCCCCATCGGGCACGCCTTCGGACAGCACCTCGCCCCCGATCGGCGCCTTGGGCGTGGCCGCGCCGCGATCGTCGGGGCCCACGGGACGGAGGCGTACCCCGGCGCGATCGGACCGCGGATCGACGATGAAGGCGGTGGCGAGCAGCGCCGCCAGATCGCGCGGATACGCTGCCGCGTGCGGACCAGGCAACACGCGCAGCACCACCGGCGCCGCGACTGCCCGTGCACCCGGCGCACCGGCGAACAGGTGACGCTCCCCTGGCACGTGGCGCGCCAGCGGGTGTAGCCCGTGTGTGGCGCCGCGATCGAGCGCATCGCCCGCGCAAAGCGCCCGTCCGGCGAAGCCGCCAAAGCCCGCGCGCAGATCGGTGGAGCGGCTGCCCAGCACGGCTGGCACGCCGACTCCCCCAGCGACACACAGATAGGTCCTGACCCCCGAGCGGACGGTACCCAGTGCGATAGTCACGCCCGCCGCAACCTCCAGGACGGTGGCCAGCGGCCGCGGTGTGCCATCCACCAGGATAGGACAAGCGGCACCGGTCACAGCAATTGCGCTCGCGGCACGCGTCTCGAAAGTCGCCGCGCCATAGGTCAGTTCCAGCGCCGCCGCATCTGGCGGATTGCCCAACAGCTGGTTGCCCAGCGCGAAGGCCAGGCGATCCGCCGCACCCCCCACGACCACGCCATAGCGCGCGTACCCATACCGGCCGGCGTCCTGCACGGTGGTTTGCGCGCCTGGTTGGATGACGTGCAGCCACGGCACGCGCGCCGGCTCAACCGGCGCGCTGGGTGGCGCTGTCGCGTTCCCGGTACCCGGGGTGGGTGCCACCGCTGAGGAGATTGAGGGCGCCCATGGCGCCAGCGCGCCAGTGTCTGGCTCATTCGCACCCCGCTCCACGGGTACGAACCGCACACGGTCGCCGGGGCGCAGCAGCGCCGGGGGATCCTGGGTGGGATCAAAGAGGGACACCTCGCTGCGGCCGATCAGGTGCCAGCCACCCGGACTCGCCACCGGATAGATGCCGGTCTGGCGTCCGGCGATGCCAACGCTGCCGGCGGGCACGCGTGTGCGAGGGATCGGCAGACGCGGGACGGCCAGCGCGGGCGGAAGGTTGCCGAGGTAGGGATATCCGGCGAGAAAGCCAATGAAGTAGACGCGCTGGATGGCGCTTGTATGCAGGCGAATAACTTCCGCAGGCGAGAGGCCTACCTGCTGGGCGACGGCTGCCAGATCAGGCCCTTCGGCGTCTCCATAGCGAACGGGAATACGCACGAGCCGTGTGCGCTGGGAGAAACCCCGGATGTCCACGCCAGGCATGGAGTGGAGCGCCACCTCAATCGCGGCGGCATCCGTCACGCGCGGATCAAAGCGGACCAACACGGAGGCGTAGGCAGGAACCAGATCAACGACTCCCGGCAGATGAGCGGCATCGAGCAAAGCGAGTAACCGCATGACACGCCGATGGGCCGCTTGCCCAATTGAGCGCCCAACCCGGATGATGGTTGATGAGTCCCCAGCGTCTACCAATCGCCAGGTTTGAACATCCGCTGCCCCACGCGCGCGCCGCATACCGCTCGCCCTTTGATGCCTCGCACAGCCGTCATTCCCCTACCACGGTGGCATTCCTTTACCACCCACTCGCGCCACTGGCGCATCCCTTACCATGTCGTTGGAGCAGCGGCCCGCTCCAGTCGTGGCGCGACGTGGCTCGTCGCCGGTCAGTGGGCACCGCCGGCAGCCCTGGTAGGTGAACCCTGCTCCACCTCGATAGGCGCACTGGCGGTAGCCGGGTCGGCGGTGGGCGTCTCCTCCGGGTCGGGCACGGGCTCACCCACGCCACGCAGCGAGCGCCGAGTGAGTATCAGCGCAACCACGAAAATGATGCTCCAGAAGACAACGACGCCGCCATAAATCAGGAATGGGGCCGGGTCAATCATCTGAACGATTCCTCTCTAGTGGGCCGCTCACTCCCGCGCACTCGTCGGCGGCGCGACTGGCACGAATGAGCGAGCTTCGGCGCACCTTTCCAATTGTATCAGATTGCGCCGCGCCGCGCGCAGCGAAGTGATGTCAGGTTAACCCGGTGCTACGGCGCGCGCCGCAGCCAGTACCAGGCAGACGCGCGCCCATTGGGACCCTGACCGGTCTCGACGCGTTCCACGGTCCACGCCGGGGCAAAGGTCGCCGCCAGGGCATCACCCGTGATGCCGATGGCGCCTCCCGCCAACGCCGATGGTGCGAAGGCGTACAGCAGCAGCGTCGCGCCCGGCGCGCTGAGCTGTGTGATACCGGCGGCATAGCGCGCTCGGCCCGCGGGATCGATGCCGTGAAAACAGCCCAGATCGAAGAGCAGCGTAAACGCGCACGGCAGGCGCAAGCGTTCCAGGTGTGTCACATCGCCGCGCAAGACGTGTATGCCGCTGGCGGACCGACCTGCGCGCGCGAGCTTGCGCCGCGCGCGCGCGACGGCTGGAGCCGCGAAGTCGATACCCGTCACCTGCCAGCCGTGCTGGGCGAGGTACAGGATGTTGGTACCCGTGCCGCAGCCGAGATCGAGGGCACGCCCGGCTGGCATGCGCTCGGGACCGTTGCCCTCAATGGTGCGCACCAACTCAGGCGGCGAGATGCCGGTGTCCCAGCGTGCGCGCCGTGTCCAATACATGAGCGTGAAGAACCAACGCCGAAACGCTCGCTGCCGTGCTACCGCCATCGCGTTCGCATCACTTACTCCGGTCCGCTCAAGTGTCCACTATGCCGGCTGCTTCCGCGCCTTTGGAGCTGGCTCGACCCACTGCCGAATGGCGACGCCCATCGCGAGAACGCCAACTGGCGTGAAGTTCGCCGCCACCTGAAACTGTAACACAGTTCGCGCGGGATGCGTCGTGGCGCTGGCAGCCCCGGCGACACAACAGATATACTGCGGCAACGATCACGCCAGCGTCCCTTCGACAGAAAGGAACCCCGCTCATGCGGCTCTATTTCTTGCGCCACGGTCAGGCAGGACGTCCCGAGGAATGGCCGCATCCTGATGCGGAGCGGCCGCTCAGCAAGCGCGGAATCGAAGAAACACACGCCGCCGCGCGTGGCATGCGCTGGCTGGATCTGAAAGTCGAGCTGGTGCTCAGCAGCCCGCTGGTACGCGCGCATCAGACCGCACTGATCTGCGCTGAGGCGCTGCAGCGGGAGGTCACGATCGCGCCGGGCCTGGCCTCGGGATGTACGCTTGGCACGCTGGCAAGCGTGCTGGCGGCGCATCTGCCGGTGCCACCGGTGCACAATGGGACCGCCAGCGACGCTGAGCCGGCGGAGCCAGCGCCCCGCGGCGTGCTGCTCGTCGGGCACGAGCCGGACTTCAGCACGCTGCTCGGCGCCATCATCGGGCGGCGAGGGAACGCGGCGATACAGCTCAAGAAGGGCGCGCTGTGTCGCGTGGAACTCGAATCCGAAGTGGATGGCTGGCGCTGGTCGCCGGCCAATTTGCACGGCTCGGGCACATTGGTCTGGCTGCTCACCGCCAAACAGTTGGGGCGGCTCGGCAAGTAGTTCCACCTCCCTGCGGGCGACGATGGTGGTGTGCGCGAGCGAAGCTCCAGAACGCCGGCGGGACGCTGCGCAACGGGAAATTCGTGATAGGATTGGGGGTGCAACTTCCGGCCAACTCAGGTTAGTTGAGCAGCGGCCGTATGGCCGCCACCACCTGCGGCCACTCCCGCGACATGGGGTCGACGATCGCGAAGTGGCCCGCGCCGGGTAGCGTGATGAGCGTGGCCACGTCGCCCGCGGCCAGCGCCGCGGCCTGATAGTCGCGGCTGAGGGCATAGGGCACGTTCTCGTCAGCTGTGCCGTGAATCAACACCTGTGGTATCCCCAGTGGCAGCAACTCGGCTGGTGAGGCCGCGGCATAGCGCGCGGGCCAGCGCTCCGGTGCTCCACCCATGAGCTGGTTGGTCACGCCATCGCTCAGGCGCAGCGCCCACGCCTGGCGCAGGTCGCAGACGCCCGCGAGCGCCACCGCGCCGCGCAGTGGCAATGGCGTGGTGGCGTGCAGGTCGCTGCCAACCGGGATGCGCTGCCGCCCCGCTGCCCACAGCGCCAGCTGCCCACCGGCGGAATGACCGATCGCCACCACGCGGCTCAGGTCCAGCAAATGGGTCTGCGCCAGAGTGCGCAGATGATCCAGCGCCAGGCCGACATCGAGGAAGGTGCCGGGCCAGCCGCCGCCACGATTACCCAGCCGGCGATACTCGATGTTCCAGGTCGCGGCGCCCGTAGCGGTTAACGCGGCGCACACATGCCCGAAATACTCCAGGCCGTAGCGCGCGCGCCAGTAGCCGCCATGTATGCCGAGCACCACGGGATGCGGACCCGCACCCGCGGGCAGCCGCAGGTCGGCAAACTGGAACCGATCAGGCCCGTAGGCGATGCGCGCGTCTGCCGTTGGCGCTGGCCGGTCAAGGATGTCGGTCATGTGCGGTCCTCACTGATGAACTACGCGCAATCCGGTTGACCACCTCTGCCTTGCCCCAGAGCGACGCGACATCTGTGCGCCACGACGCGATAACGGGGCGATCTCTCCGAAAGTCGCACTACAGGCGCGGGTCCACGGGTTCGCTCTCCAGCGCCAGCACCGCGAAGACGGCCTGATGCACGCGCCATAGCGGCTCGCGCTGGACAAAGCGCTCCAGCGCCTCGACGCCCAGCGCGAACTCGCGCAACGCCAGCGCCCGCTTGTGACGCAGCCCGCGCTTGCGCAGGCGTTCCAGGTTCGACGGCTGATCGTAGTCCGGGCCGTAGATGATGCGCAGGTACTCGCGGCCACGGCACTTCACCGCCGGCTGCGCCAATCCACTCTCACTCTGAGAGATGAAGTCCAGTGGCTTGACAACCATGCCTTCGCCGCCATGCTCGGTCAGATCCAGCCACCATGCCGTGGCCGCCGCACGGCTCGCATTGTCA
>DASYGC010000487.1:0-2849 GCA_036000225.1 Ktedonobacterales bacterium
GGCGCGCGGTCGCGGATCAAGCGCAGCCCCTCCAGGTCGTCGGCGGAGACCGGCTCCTCGAACCAGACGACGCCTTCCTCCCGGAACGCCTCCGCCTGGGCCAGCGCCTGTTTGCGGCTGTAGGCGCCGTTGGCATCCACATAGAGCAGCGTATCGGGACCAATCGCGGCCCTGGCCGCGCGCACGCGGTCGAGGTCGTCTTCAGGATGTGTGCCGATCTTCATCTTGACCCGCGGGATGCCCTGGGCGACCCAGCCACCGAGCTGGGTCTGCAGTTGCTCGATGGAGTACGACGTGAAGCCGCCGCTGCCATACACTGGCACCGCCTCGCGCACCGCGCCCAACAACGTCAACAGTGAGATGTCGAGCAGGCGCGCCTTGAGGTCCCACAAGGCGACGTCGACGGCGGCAATGGCCATCGAGGCGATGCCGGGTCGCCCCAGGTTGCGGATCGCGTGCACCATCGCGGCCCAGCAGCCGGGCACGTCCATGGCGTTGTGTCCCATGACCACGCCGGCCAGCAGGTCAGCGATCAGGCGCGCGGTCGCCGTGTCGGCATAGGTGTAGCCGAGACCGCGCAGCCCACCTGCGGACGCCTCGACCACCACCAGCGTGGTGGAATCCCAGGCATAGGTGCCGTCTGACTCGGGATAATCGGTCGGTATAGTGAACGCTGAGACGGCAATCTTCTTGATCGCGACGCTGCTGTCTGGGTGGCCGGTGTTGCCGTGCTTCTTCGCGAGCGCGACGCTGTTGCCGTGGCGACTCATATCCTGCGCTTCTTTCCGTTGGTGCGACCAGATGCGATCAGGTGCCCTCGACGAGATTGGGTGGTGTCTGACCGGTCAGCGCGGCCGTCACGCTCGCGGCCACCAGGCGGCCCATCGCTTCGCGCGCCGGCGCAGATGAACTGCCCAGATGCGGTGTCAACACCACGTTGTCGAGCTCGGCCAGGCCAGGCGCGAGGTGCGGCTCGTATTCGTAAACATCCAGGCCCGCGCCCGCGATCTGCTGCTCGCGCAGCGCCGCAACCAGCGCCGCTTCGTCAACCACTGGCCCTCGGCACAGATTCAGCAGATACGCCGTCGGCTTCATCATAGCGAGCTCGGTCGCGGTCACCAGGTGCCGGGTTTCCTGAGTGAGCGGGACATGCAGGGTGAGGACATCCGCCTGCGCGAAGACCTCGTCGCGCGTGACGTACTCGACACCCAGCGCGTCTTCGAGCTTGTGTTTGCGCAACACGTCGAAGTAGACGACGCGCATCTTGAAGCCTCTGGCACGCTCCGCGACCGCCGAGCCGATCTGCCCCAGCCCGATAATGCCGAGCGTGCTGCGATCTAGTTCGGGACCGACCAGCGTGAAGGCATTCCAGTGCTTGAACTTGCCAGTGCGAACGAGCGAATTGCCGGCGATGATGCCGCGCATCAGCGCCAGCGCGAGGCCGAAGGTCAGCTCGCAGACGGCGCTGTTCTCGACGCCTGGTGTGTGCGTCACCCAGATCTTGCGCGCAATCGCGGCGCCGAGGTCCACATTGTCGTACCCCACCGCGTAGTTGGCGATGACCTTGAGCTGCGGTCCGGCGGCGTCGCAGACCTCTCCGGTCATCTTGTCGTCGGCGATGCTGACAATGGCATGCGCCCCGTGCACGAAGTCTCGCAGTTTGTTCGGTCCCAGTGGATCGGTGCTCTCGTGCATGTGCACGTCGAATTGCTTATGCAGCAGCGACATCAGCGGCTCAGGAACCTGCCTGGTGATCACGACCGTTTGCCTGGCCATGACTTGATCCTCCTTTACAATTTATCTTCTTGCTTTTCCGCCTGCTCGCCACGCTGGACGATGTCGCCGTTCGTGAACAGGATGCCTTGAAGCGCCACGCGCCACTTGGGCTTCTGGCGCAGCAGGAACTCCAGGTCCATGCCAAAATGCTTGAACTCCTCGCCCTGGGCGTTCTCCATGATGGCCTTCGCCTGGGTATTCTTCTCGACCGCCATGCGCTGCTCATACCAATCAATGGCCTGGGCCTCCTCGATCAGAGAGAGGATCATCCGCGCAAAAGTACGGACTTCTTCGGAGAGCTCGTTCGCGGGCTCGTGATACTGATCGAATCCCATGTGCTGTGTTCCTTTCGTTTGGTGGACGATAACGTGCGCGCACGCCCGTGCGCGGCGACCGAAGAACGGGACCCAGAGCGCGCACCTCGCGCGTCCGCGCAACCAGGGTGGGCGTAGCCGGCGCTCAGATGCCCGCCCGGGTATCATAGTGACTGTAGTCTTCGCGCCATCCTCCCATTCCCTGTCCGACGTGACGGTAATCATCCACGAATTCAAGCGCGCGCACCCACTTGACCATCTTAAAGCCGAGCTGTGTCTCCACGCGCAGACGCAACGGCGCGCCGTGCGGCACGGGGAGCGGCTGGCCGTTCATCTCGTACGCCAGGATGGTTTGCGGGTGGCGCGCCAGGCTGAGGGCGAGTGTGCCGTAGAAATTGCCGCCACCCTCCGGATCAATTTCTGTCTGTGACTTGTTGTCCATCGCATGGAAGACCACGTAGCGCGCCTGGGATAGCGGCCGGCACAGCGCGATGAGGTCGCGCAACGGCACTCCCCCCCATTCAGCGACATCCGACCAACCCTGTATACAATTGTGTTGCGTGATCTGGGTCTGTTTGGGCATGGCGCGGAGTTCGGCGAGCGAGAGACACAGGTGCCGCTCCACCAGGCCACCGACCTCCAATCGCCAGCCGGCAAACTGGCCGTCGGCCAGCGCCTGAAAGGCGGGATCGACCGGTGGATGGCCGTTGACCCAGAAGTAGGAGGAGATGCGCTCGCGCGGATACTCCTGGCGCGACT
>DASYGC010000488.1:0-7452 GCA_036000225.1 Ktedonobacterales bacterium
TCTTCGACATCCTAGTGGACCTGATCGTGGATCAGCCGCGCGCGGTGCTGGATGTGGGCACGGGCACCGGCGATCTGGCGCGCCCGCTGGCCGGACGCGTGGCGCGGGTGGACGCGCTCGATCCCTCAGCGGCGATGCTGGCGCTGGGGCGGAACTTGCCCGGCGGCGACCGGCCAACGCTGCGCTGGATCTACGGCTCGGCGGAGCAGGCGCCGCTGTTGCCGCCCTACGCGCTGGTGACGGCGGGCGAGAGTCTGCACTGGATGGATTGGGAGGTGGTGCTGCCGCGCTTCGCGGCTAGTCTCATGCCAGGGGGCATGCTGGCCATCGTCCACCGTACCGAGCTCGAACTGCCCTGGCTAAGCGAGTTGTTCGCGCTGATCGCGCGTACCGTACCGGACTACCAGTATCAGCACTTCGACCTGATCGTCGAGCTGGAGCAGCGCCGGCTCTTCACGAAGATAGACGCGCGCGAGACCGCGCCTCTCGCGTACCGCCAGACGGTGGACGACTACATCCTGGCGCTGCACTCGATGAGCAGCCTGTCGCGCGCGGTGTTGACGGCGCAGCAGGTGGCGGCGTTCGATGCGGCGGTGGCGGAGATGGTGGCGCCGTGGGTGGTGGAGGGCAAGCTGCCCTTACGCGCGGCGGGCAGTGTGGTGTGGGGCAAGCCACACGCGCCGGATGCCGCGAGATGAGCGGATGCCGCGAGATGAGTGGATGTGATGATGTGAGAGGTAGTGAGCGGCGGAAGGGCTATGGCCGGCAGCATGGCGGATGACCATCCACCAGATGACGGATAGCGGCCAGTTGGGCGACAGGGTGCGCGTGCTAACCCGGCTCATCCACCGGACCAAGCCGCCAGTGCAGGGGCAGCCAAGCAGCCCGCATCAAGGGCAGGAACCCTGTCCGCTTGTCTGAACCTAGCGGGACGAAGTACTTGCCCGTGCCCATACCTCCGTTCGCCGTCGGAGCCACAACCACTCAATGAGTGCCGTGATGGCGCCGGCGCACGCGCCGAACAGGGCGCCAAAGATCGCCGCCGGCAGGGCTGGCACGAACTGGATCATGGTGTCCGCCAGACCAAAGCCCAGCCAAAATGCCACGGCGCTCACCGGGATCCAGCGCCTGGCTTCTGCTGCGGCGGATGTGCGCAGGAGGCCCCAGCGCACCACCCCGATGGCCAGACCGGCGAGCAGACCGAAGGCAAGGTCAACCAGCGTTTCGCGAAAGGCGACACCCGCGAGCCGACCACTGACATGATAGAGCTGGTTGGTGGCAGCGTCGATGAGGCTGTTGCGACTCACGACGAACGCCGCCCAGACACCGACGACGAATCCGAGCGCGAGGCCCAGCATGGTCGCTGCCACCCACCAACTCGCGCGGGAACGGCGCAACCGGAGGACCAGCAGTTGCGCCAGCCCTGCCCCCAGACCCAACGTCGCGCCATACAGGGCGAGTGTGATGCTACCGGCGAGGAGACCGCTCAGCGCGGGCCAGAGTGGCTGGCTGATCGCCTCCCAGAGTGCGAGGGCGATCGCATAGCCCGCGGCGTTGGCAACGATCCAGGCCAGACCGAAGCCGAGTCGGTTAGAATGCGGCGCGACCTGCACGGTGGTGCCTCCTTTCGTGCGCTCCGCGCACGGGATTAGCCGGAAAGAGTGCCCATCCGGTAGAGCGGATGCAATTCCGCATGGCTGCCATGATTCAGGTCGAGGATATAGCGACCCTCCATCCACACATGCGCGCCAAGGCGCGGCGCGGGCTGTGCATAGGGATCGCGATCGTTGGCACACAGCGCCATGACGATGGGATCGACGGGTGAAACCGTACAGACAGCTTCGACGCCCAGGTCGCCGCGCTCTTCGCCCTCCTCGTTGCCAGGCGTGAGCAGGTGCTGATACGGCGGATCGAGCCGCAGCAAGAGGTTGGTATCGCCATCAGTGGCAACCCACATCCCGTCCACAGTGCCCGTCACCCGGATACAGGCCTGCAGTACCTGTAGTCGCGTGGGATCGTAGACGTACTGATCTTGATCGTTGGGTGAACAGGTCGCGCCCGGCGTGCTGGCGGTCTGTGTGGCCGCAGGAGCGCCGCCGCAGCCTGCCACCATGCCCACGAGCCACAGCAGCGCGGCCAGGCGCACACACCGCAGCAGCGGGACGAACGAACGGCGTGAGGACATATCTCCACCTCCCTCCTCGCGAGCACGGCATCGCCTCGTCAGTGGGGCGCTCAGTCGCCGGCGCGGCAGAGCACAAACCAGGCGTTGAGGGGCCGCCCGTTACGGGTGTCGCGTCCCACCGTCACATGCTCGCTGACCGCACGCACGATGTCGCGCGTTTGATAGTAGATGAAGCGGCCCAGGCGCGCCGAGTTGGGTCGGATGGGTGGCCAGGCGTCCGGCTTGCGCGGCGGGAGCGTGGTGTAGTCAATGGCCATCTCAGGGGTGCTCGTCGCGCGCAGGACGAAGTAGCCAGGACCGGTGAGCCACCTGAGGCCATGCTCGTTGTAGCCCCACAACTCGTCGCCGCCGGTGTCCGGGCGGCAGAAACGCTTCTGGAAGAGGTTGTTGGCGGGCAGTGAGTTGCGTCCGTAGTGCACCACCTCACGCAGCGGCGGTGTCCCCGTGGGCACGAAGTGGGCGAGGCTGATGGGACGCGCGCCGGCCGCCGCCTCAAAGAGCTTTACCTGTTCATGCTTGCCCAGCGACCGGACCTCGCGCAGGCGAGCGGCCGCGTCGAGGTGGTCGAGATAGTCCGCCAGTCCCATCATATCTACGGATGCGGCAGTCAGGTACGTGTGTATGCTCACCGGAACCAGCTCCTTCGCTCTGAAGGTCGAGGCATCAGCGATCATCAGCGATCATCGGCTTTAATGAGATCAGCGGCCCGCTCAGCAATCATGATGGTGGGGACATTGGTATTGCCCCTGGGAACAGTGGGCATGACCGAGGCATCCACCACGCGCACGCCCTGCAGGCCGTGGACGCGCAGCCGCTCGTCCACCACTGCCAGACGGTCACTTCCCATCTTCAGCGATCCGGCGGGATGATCGCCGTTCTGAGCGTACGCGCGAATCACTGCCAGCAGATCCTCCTCGCTCTGCACCGCTGCGCCGGGAATTCGTTCGGCCCGGCGCAACTTCGCCAGCGGTGGCGTGTCGGTGATCTGGCGCACCAGATGTATGCCGCGCAGCAGCCCCGCTTGGTCGTCTTCGTGCGCCAGGTAGTTCGGCTGAATACGTGGAGCATCCAGCGGATCGCTCGACCGCAAGCTGACACTGCCGCGGCTCTGCGGGCACAGCAGGAGCGTGACCAGCATAAAGCCGTGCCCTTTGAGGCGGGTTAAGCCATGATCCAACGCCCATATGGGGATGAACGTGAATTGGAGGTCGGGGGCAGGAAGATTGGGCAATGATCTCACAAAGCCGCCCGCCTCCACGACATTCGAGGTGAGGGGCCCTTGGCGGAACATGGCATAGCGCAGGATGTTGACCGGAAGATTCCACGGACTCAGCGCACGGTTGAGGCTGATCGGCCGCGAGCAAGAGCAGATCACCCCCGCGGCCACATGGTCTTGGAGATTTTGTCCGACTCCCGGAAGCTCGCACACGACCGGAATCCCCACGGACCGCAGGTGATCCGCCGGACCGACGCCGGACAACAGGAGCAGTTGTGGCGAGTGGATCGCCCCGCCACAGAGCAGGACAGCGCGTCTGGCTCGGGCCTCACGGAGTCGGCCATCGCGCAGATAGGTCACGCCGACGACTTGATTCCCCTCGATCAGCAGCTTGGTGACACGAGCGCTGGTCATCGTCGTGAGATTGCGGCGGCGCAGAGCGGGCTTCAAGTAGGCATCGGCGGCGCTGTGACGCTGCCCGCCCTTCTGGGTGAGTTGATGCAACCCGACGCCCTCTTGCGAACCGGCGTTGAAATCCTCGTTGCGCGCATAACCAATGGCGACCGCCGTCTCGATAAACGCGCGCGTGAGCGGATTGACGCAGCGCGGGTCCGCCACGTTGAGCGGTCCATCCACGCCATGGTAGTCAGAGGCGCCACGCTCATAGTGCTCGAGCTTCTTGAAGGAGGGCAAGACCTCCGCATAGCTCCAGCCCGGGTTGCCCAAGGATGCCCAGTGGTCATAATCTCGCGGGGCACCGCGCATATAAATCATCGAGTTGATGGTGCTTGAGCCGCCCAGACCTTTCCCGCGTCCGAAATACATCCGGCGATTGTTCATGGAGGACTGGGGCTCGGTCTCGAACGCCCAATCAAACGGACCTTTATAGAGCAGGCTGGCGGTCGCGGGGACATGAATGAAGAGGGAACGGTCCGGCTGGCCGGCTTCGAGCAGGAGCACGGTGGTCTGTGCGTCCTCAGTCAGGCGATTGGCAAGGACGCAGCCCGCGGACCCGGCGCCGACGATGATGTAGTCGTGCATCCAACTGCCTCCTCACCCGACTGGCTCGTGAGAGTGCATCGCATCCGCGCCTAAACATGAGTACGGGAGGCGAGGTTGTTCTCCAGCTTGGCAGTCGTCCCGCCACGTGTAGCAGGCTCACAAACATCGCACAAGGTCTGCCCTGAGCACCTGTGGGGCGGTGAGAGATGGCTGCTGGCATGGAAGATCGTTCAGCCAAGGTCGTCCGCACCTATGACCGTTTTTGCGCCAGACGGCACCCGCCCAGAAATGGAAAATGTGATGGGTACATACCATATGGAGGCACTGGCGAACGAGGGATACGCCTACAGTATACCCCGCAAACGCGCGCGGCGCATCGGTCTTTTGGCCGGTGTATCGCGCGCGTTTTTCGGGCATACTCTGCCTGAGCGGTGGGACGCTCCGCAACCGGCACAGGAGAGGCGCGCATGGCAACTGATGCCCTGTACATTACCTGGTTCGAGGCGGTGGAAGAGGGCTACCTGCTCGCCTTCGCGGCGAGCGATGGCCGGATCGGCGCGACCGTGCGCTGGGCGATGCGCGCGCTGAACCCCTGGCAACGGCGCTGGATCGCGGACGAACAGGCGTGGTGGGTCTCCGAGGATGCGATCTCGCTCCTTGCGCGGCGTCTGCCGGCGGTGCATGCGGCGCTCGAACAATGGCGCGCGCAGCCCGATGACTTGAGCGACTGGATCGCCAGTGGCACATGGTCGCCACCACGGCGGCGGCGCATGCGGTGTGTGCCGCCAACCGTCGCGACGGCCTATCGTCAGCTCGGCCTCGCTCCCGGCGCGGACGCGGAGCAGGTAGCGGCGGCGCGGCGCGGCCTGGCACGTCGGTATCATCCCGATACAGGCGGCCAGCACGCGGCGATGGTGGCGATCAACACGGCCAGCGACACGGTGACGGGCTGGCTCAGCCGGCGCGGCTGAGCCGGCGCGGCTGAGCCGGCCATGTCGCTTGCCAAACAGGCACTGCGGATGCTTTACTGAGCCGCACGCGCATGCGCTCCCAACAACTGGCAAAGAACACTCCTTTTTCGCGGTGCCGCGCGTCTGTACGCCGCTTCGCATGATCCACACGAAAGGCAAGACGACGATGAGACGAGCCGCGCGCGGTCCCTCTGTTGTCCTCATCCTGGCCAGCATTGGCCTGCTGCTGCTCACTGCCTGCGCCGCCGCGACCAGCGGAGCCGCGAGTGCGCCGTTGCCCACGGCGACGGCCGCGGCGAGCGCAACCGCCAGCGCCTCGGGCGCCAGCGTCAATGCGAGCGCGCTGCCACTCGGCGATGGCCACGTGGGGTCCTCGCCGCAAGTCGGATGGGTGGATGCATGCAGGACGACATTCCCGAACGGCGGGGGTGCCTTCAAGGATGGCCCGTGGATTCACGGCACCACCTGGGACTCTACGACCAAGCTCGCCGTGGCGGGCGCCATCAAGTGGCCCCAGGCCTCCTACTCGGTCCAGATCGTGGGCAGCCAGCGCGTGATCAGCACCAGCGACCTACCCGTGGGCTACGCGACTGGCGTCTTTCCCGTCAGCTCGACCGATCCCGCTTTCGCCTACGATCGCAACCCGAACACGATTAGCCCGCGGTCGCTCACGCTGACCCTCCCGGCTACCCCCACCAGGGCCGCCGTTTCCACCTGCCTGGATATGGGCGCGATCGGCGTGCTGACGGATGGCGTGGTGCTCTTCGATGCGCTCGACGGCGAGGGGCGTGACGCGGTCGCGCATGAGATACTCGATGGTTGCGGCGGTCATCCCGAGATGAATGGCGAGTACCATCACCACGACATTCCACCCTGCTTGCTCAAGACCGCGACAGGGAGTTCCACCCTGGTGGGATACGCCAATGATGGCTTCGGCATTTATGTCGAGCGCGATGCACAGGGCAATCTGTTGACCAACTCCGACCTCGACGCCTGCCACGGGCGGACCAGTGTGGTGACCTGGAATGGCCAGCAGGTGAGCATGTACCACTATGTGGCGACGGCGGCCTATCCCTACACGCTCGGGTGCTATGCGGGCATCCCGGCCCACATCACCGGCGGTTAAGCCTGGCCCACTCCGTATCATCCTCTCCGCATTTCAGGCACGGCTTGCATTTCCCCTTGCGGCATGTGGTACACTTTCCTTAGACCCCTACCCAGGGGGTATGGGTTGAAAGCGAGGAGCGGGTATGCGGGCGGACAAGAGTGATGTGCTCAAGCGATTGAACTATATCGAGGGGCATCTGCGCGGCATCCGCAAGATGGTCGAGGACGACGTGTACTGCGTCGACATCCTGCGCCAGACCTATGCGGTGCGCAAGGCCATCGAGAAGCTCGAAGCGCTAATCCTGGAGGATCACCTGCATGGCTGCGTGCCCGAGGGGATCCGCGAGGGGCGTGAGGCAGCGGTGATCGAGGAGCTGATGCAGCTCTACAATCTGGCGGGGAATCGCTAATCATGGCAGACACACAGGAACGAGTGGGGCCACGAACGCAGCCGCGGGCCACGAACGCCGGGGTCAAGGCGGCTGGCGCTGGGGTGTCGAACGAGCACACGGCAAAGGCGACGCTGACGCTGGAAGGCATGACCTGCGCGTCGTGCGCGCTACGCATCGAGAAGGGGCTGAAACGAGTCGCGGGCGTGGCCGATGCGGCGGTGAATCTGGCCACCGAGCGTGCTACCGTGACGTACGATCCGGCAGCGGCATCGATCGACGATCTGGTGGCGAAGGTTCGGGCGACCGGCTACGCGGCGACGCCGCTGCGCGAGGCGCCAGTTGCGCCTCTGGCGACGCCCGCTGAACCGGAGACGGGCGCACAGACGACGGAGCTGGAGCTCACCGGGATGACGTGCGCATCATGCGCACTGCGCATCGAGCGGGTGCTGGGGAAGACCGCGGGCGTCCACAGCGCCAGCGTGAATTTGGCCACCGAGCGCGCCACGGTGACACGCGATCCGGCGACGAGCGAGGCCGCCCTGATCGGCGCGGTCGAGCGCGCGGGCTATGGCGCCCGCG